>NZ_LFJT01000001.1:0-274616 GCF_001682645.1 Delftia sp. JD2 | reverse complement strand
CTTGGCTGTTCGCCTCAAACGCCCACGCTTATCGGCTGTATATTTTTAAGGATCGAAGCAGAGAATTTCTTCTTTACTTCCGACTCACTGCGATCAGCGAAGCCTTGAATTCTAGCACAGTTTTCAGCGTCGTTGCAATCAAATTTCTTCGATCTTTTCAACACCAGCGATCTGCATCGCTTCTCTTCAGCAGAGCCTTGCATTGTAGCACGTTTTTTAACGTTCTTGCAAAACCCTGGAAGCTTCACTTTTTAGACATTTGCATGTCATCGAGTGCAGGGGCGCAATTCTAGCACCAATCCTGGCGGATGACTGGCGTCATCCGCCAGGATTTTTTCAGGCCGTCGCCAGAGCCTGTTCCAGGGCATCGACGAAGAGGCTGGCCACGTCGCAGCCGGTCTGGTCGTAGATCTCCTGGAAGCACGTGGGGCTGGTCACATTGATCTCGGTGATGCATTGCCCGATGACATCGACGCCCGCCAGCAGCAGTCCACGCTCCATGAGGATGGGACCGATCTCCTCGGCCATGGCCTTGTCGTGCTCGCTCAGCGGCTGGGCCACGCCCTTGCCGCCGGCTGCCAGGTTGCCACGCACTTCGTTGCCCTGGGGAATGCGTGCCAGGCAGTAGGGAACCGGCTTGCCTCCGATGACGAGCACACGCTTGTCGCCCTGGGTGATCTCAGGCAGGAACTTCTGCACCATGACGCTGCTGGCACCGCCCTGGTTCAGGGTTTCGATGATGCTGCCCAGGTTGCGGCCATCGGCGCCGACCCGGAAGATGCCCATGCCGCCCATGCCGTCCAGCGGCTTGAGGATGATGTCCTGGTGCTCTTCATGGAAGGCACGGATGTCCTGTGCACTGCGAGTGACCAGGGTGGGGCCGATGAATTGCGGGAATTCGAGGATGGCCAGCTTTTCCGGATGGTCCCGCAGCGCCCTGGGCTTGTTGAAGACCTTGGCGCCTTCACGCTCGGCCTGTTCGAGCAGGTGCGTGGAATAGAAGTATTCGGAATCGAAGGGCGGGTCCTTGCGCATGAGGATGGCGTCAAAGCCTGCCAGTTCAGCCAGGCCCTCCTGGTTTGTCTCGAACCACTGCTGCGCATCCCCCGTGAGCTGAACGTGCCGCACATGGGCGACGACCTTGCCGCCACGCTGCCAGGAAAGCTGCCTGGGTTCACAGGCCACGATGGAGTGGCCGCGCCGCTGTGCCTCCCTCATCATGGCGAAGGTGGTGTCCTTGTAGGTCTGGAACGATTCGAGCGGATCGGCAACGAAGAGGATTTGCATGGCTTGTGTGCGGAAGGCGGCGGCCCGTGCCTCGCCTATATATAGGAAGCAAAAGGGGGTGCCCGGGCCTGGGCCGCATGTCAGCTGGCCCGTGCACGTCGGTAATGTTGCACAAATAGCGCCAGGCTGCCTGCGACCACGCCCCAAAACGCCGAGCCGACTCCGGCTATCACCACGCCGCTGAGCGTGACCAGGAAGGTGATCAGCGCCGCCTCCCGGTGCTCCTCTCCCTGCAGGGCCGTGGCCAGGCCGCTGCCGATGGAGCCCAGCAGGGCCAGTCCCGCAATGCAGACCACCAGTTCCCTGGGGAAGGCGGTGAGCAGCCCTGTGACCACGGCGCCGAAGATGCCGATGACTATATAGAAGAGGCCGCAGACGGCCGCTGCCGTATAGCGGCGTGATTTGTCCTCATGGGCCTCCGGCCCCATGCAGATGGCGGCGGTGATAGCGCTGAGGTTGAGCGCATATCCGCCAAAGGGGGCCAGCACCAGGGTGGCGATGCCGGTCATGCTGATGATGCGGGAGATGGGCAGGTTGTAGCCCGTGGCGCGGATGACGGCCACGCCGGGCAGGTTCTGCGAGGCCATGGTGACGACGAACAGGGGCAAGGCCAGGCTCACCAGGGCGGGCACGGAGAACTCGGGCATGGTGAAGACCGGCCAGGCAAGGCCTGCATGCACGGCAGACCATTGCATCTGGCCGGTGAGCGCCACCCAGGCGATGGAGACCGCCAGCGTGGCGATGACCGCATAGCGCGGTGCCAGGCGGCGCGACAGCAGATAGGTCAGCAGCATGACCAGCACCAGGGGCAGCGCGTGCCTGGCGGCGGCAAAGGCCTGCATGCCGAAGTTGGCAAGTACGCCCGCCAGGAGGGCGGCAGCGATTTCCATGGGGATGCGGTTCATGACGCGCTCGAACCAGCCTGTGGCACCCACCAGGATGATCAGCCCTGCGCTGATGATGAAGGCGCCGACGGCCTCGCCCATGGAAAAGCCTCCGGCAAGCCCCGCCGTGGCCAGCACGGCAGCGCCTGGCGTGGACCAGGCGACCATGACGGGCATGCGCAGTATCAGCGAGGGCAGCAAGGAGCACAGGCCCATGCCCAGCCCCAGCGCCCAGACCCAGGAGGTGATCTGCTCGGGTGTGGCATGGAAGGCCTGGGCGGCCTGGAAGACCAGGGCCACCGAGCTGGTGAAGCCCACGAGCACGGCCACGAAGCCGGCCGCAAAGGCGGAGGGACTCAAGTCACGGAGAAAGCGCATCGCGCGATTCTGTCACCACAGTCGCGGATCGTGCGATGCGCGGGCGACGCCTACAGCTCGATCTTGGAGCCCAGCTCCACCACGGAGTTGCTGGGCAGGTGCAGGAAGTCGGAGACACGGCTGGCGTTGCGGTGCATCTGGGCGAACAGCTTTTCGCGCCAGGGCGCCATGCGGTGGCTGATGCGCGGGATGATGACATCGCGCGACAGGAAGTAGCTGGTCTCCATGGCGTCGAGCTGGCAGCCCCGGGGGCGCAACAGGGACAGCGCCGCCGGCACGTCGGGTTCGTTCTTGAAGCCGTAGTTGATGATGACCTGCCAGCAGTCGCTGCCCAGGGCCTCGATCTCGGTACGCTTGTCCAGGCCCACCCAGGGAATTTCGTGGTTGCGCACCGTGACGAAGATGTTCTGGCTGTGCAGCACCTTGTTGTGCTTGAGGTTGTGCAGCAGGGCGTTGGGCACGGTGCCAGGCTCGCCGGACAGGAAGACGGCCGTGCCCGGCACCCGCGCCGGGGGATGGCGCCAGACCGATTCGAGGAAGCTCTTGAGGTCGATGGCATCGGCCTGCAGCTTTTGGTGCAGCAGCTCGCGGCCCTTGCGCCAGGTCATCATCAGCGAGAACACCGTGCCGCCGATCAGCAGCGGGAACCAGCCGCCATCGAACAGCTTGAGCAGGTTGGACGAGAAGAAGGCCAGATCCACCAGGAAGAAGAAGCCGGTGGCGGCAATGCACAGGGCCAGCGGGTAGTTCCAGCGGTAGCGGATCACGAAGAAGGTCAGCGTGGTGGTGATCAGCATGTCCAGCGTCACCGCAATGCCGTAGGCGGCCGCCAGGTTGCCGCTGGAGCGGAACAGCACCACGGCCAGCGCAATCGCCACGAACAGGCTCCAGTTGACCAGGGGCATGTAGATCTGGCCGGCCTCGCGCACGCTGGTGTGGCGCACTTCCAGGCGCGGCAGATAGCCCAGCTGTATGACCTGGCGCGTGACGCTGAAGGCACCCGTGATCAGGGCCTGCGAAGCGATGACCGTGGCCATGGTGGCCATCAGCACCAGGGGCAGCAGGGCCCAGGCCGGGGCCATCATGTAGAAGGGATTCTTCACGGCGGCCGGGTTGGCCAGCAGCAGCGCACCCTGGCCGAAGTAATTGAGCGTGAGGGCAGGCATGGCCACGGAGAACCAGGCCAGGCGAATGGGCTTCTTGCCGAAGTGGCCCAAGTCGGCGTAGAGCGCCTCCGCCCCGGTCACGCACAGCACGACGGCGCCCAGGATGATGAAGCTGGTGCCGGGGTTGTCCCAGATGAAGCGCACCGCGAAGTGCGGGCTGATGGCCGCCAGGATTTCCGGATGGCCGGCGATCTGGTGTATGCCCAGCGCGGCGATGGTGGCGAACCAGACCAGGGTGATGGGGCCGAAAAAGCGCCCTATCCCTGCCGTGCCGTGCTTCTGGAACCAGAACAGCAGGAACAGGATGACCAGGGTCAGCGGGATCACCGCCTTGGTGAAGTGCGGGGACACCACCTCCAGGCCCTCGACGGCCGAAAGCACGGAGATGGCCGGTGTGATCACGCCGTCGCCATAGAACAGCGAGGTGCCGAAGATGCCGATGAGCAGCAGCACGCTGCGCAGGCGCGGCTTGTCCTTGACGGTCTGCGAGGCCAGGGCCAGCATGGCGACCAGGCCGCCTTCGCCGTTGTTGTCGGCGCGCAGCACCAGGACCACGTATTTGAGCGAGACGATGACCGTCAGCGTCCAGAACAGCAGCGACAGGACGCCGTAGATGTTCTCCTGGGTGAACGGCACATGGCCGGAGCCGAACACCTCCTTGACCGAATACAGCACGCTGGTGCCGATATCGCCATAGACCACGCCGATGGCGCCCAGGGTGAGCGCGGCCAACGAAGATTTGGTTTTCTGCACAGGTCTATGCGCCATCCCGTGGGGAGATGGCTTCAGTCAATTGAAATGCCGGCATTGTCCGCTGTCCTGATGACGAGCGCATCGGACAGCACCCCGATCAGTCGTAGATTTCCGCGTTGGGGTTGGTCGCCTCCAGCTCATAGCTGGCCGCCAGCATGGCGACCCGGGCCACCACGCCGTACATGTAGAAGCGATTGGGCATGCTGGCACCCGGGCGGGCGCCGATCTGGGGCAGCTGGGTGCTGTGCTGGAAGGCCAGCGGCACGAAGCCGGCACCGGGCGCGTTGAGGTTTTCGTCCACATCGCGCTCGGGGTGCATGCGGTAGAAGCCGCCGACCACGTAGCGGTCCATCATGTAGACCACGGGCTCGGCCACGGCGTTGTTCATGCGCTCCTGGGTGAGCACGCCCTCCTGGATGATCACGTCGTGCACGGTCTGGCCGTCCTTGATCATGCCCATCTTGTTGCGGCTCTTGCGCGGCAGCTCGGCCAGTTCCTTGGCGTCGCGCACGGTCATCACGCCCATGCCATAGGTGCCGTTGTCGGCCTTGACGATGGCAAACGGCTTTTCCTTGATGCCGTATTCCTTGTACTTGCGGCGCACCTTGGCCAGCAGCACATCGACCTGCTCGGCCAGGCCTTCCATGCCCACGCCATTGGCGAAGTCGATGCCTTCGCTGCGCCCGAACAGCGGGTTGATCAACCAGGGATCGATGCCCAGCAGCTTGCCGAAGCGCTTGGCCACTTCCTCGTAGCTCTGGAAATGGCGGCTCTTGCGGCGCACGCTCCAGCCTGCATGCAGGGGCGGCAGCAGGTATTGCTCGTACAGCTCCTCGACGATGCCCGGCACGCCGGAGGACAGGTCGTTGTTGAGCAAGATGGTGCAGGGATCGAAATCCTTGAGGCCGATGCGGCGCTTGCTGCGGATCACCGGCTCCAGCGTCACCGTGTCGCCATGCGGCAGGGTGACGGTGGTGGTCTTCTTCACATCGGGGCTGATGGAGCCGATGCGCACATTCAGACCGGCCATGTTGAAGATGCGCTTGAGCTGCACCACGTTGGCCAGGTAATGGGTGTTGCGCGTGTGGTTCTCGGGAATGATGAGCAGGTTGCGCGCTTCGGGACAGATCTTCTCGATCGCCGCCATGGCCGCCTGCACGGCCAGCGGCAGCATTTCGTCGGTCAGGTTGTTCCAGCCGCCAGGAAACAGGTTGGTATCCACGGGCGCGAGCTTGAAGCCGGCGTTGCGGATGTCCACCGAGCAATAGAAAGGCGGCGTGTGTTCCATCCATTCGAGCCGGAACCAGCGCTCGATCGCCGGCATGGAGTCGAGGATGCGCTGCTCAAGCTCGTTGATCGGGCCTGTCAGGGCCGTGATGAGATGTGGAACCATAAAGACCCTCTGGGTACGGCGGTGGGGGGCAATTGTAGAGATTGGACCATGGTCTAAGTGTTTTCCCTAGTCTCTTCGGCATCATCGGCGCCAGAAAGCCGGGGAAAGCAGCGCCATGAAGCTGAGGATTTCCAGGCGCCCCAGCAGCATGGCCAGGGTGCAGATCCAGGTCTGGAAGTCGGTGAGCACAGCATAGTTGGAGCTCGGCCCCAGCGCGCCCAGGCCCGGCCCCATGCAGTGCACGCTGGCCAGCACGGCGGAAAAGGCGGTCACCGGGTCCAGGTCGGTGAGCAGCAGCACCATGCTGAGCGTGATCACGGTGGCGCCATAGACCAGCATGAAGGCCAGCACCGAGAAGATCATGCGGTCGTCCACCACGCCGTTGCCCAGTCGCACGGGCTGCATGGCGCGCGGGTGCACGAGCCGCGTGAGCTCGCGCCGCGCCTGCTTGAGCAGGATGAGCATGCGCACCATCTTGATGCCGCCACCCGTGGAGCCCGCGCTGGTGGCCACGCCCGACAGCAGCAGCATGAGCACGGGCGCGAAGACGGGCCAGCTCAGGTAGTCGACGGTGGTGAAGCCCGTGGTCGTGGCCACCGAGACCACGTGGAAGATGCCGTAGCGCAGCGCCTCGACAGGCCCGTACACGCCCTTGGCCCACAGCAGCAACGCGACGATGAGCCCGCCGCCCAGCAGCACGGCCAGCGTGGCGCGCATTTCGGGGTCGCGCCAGAAGCCGTCCCAGCGGCCCTTGCGCATGGCCACGAAGTACAGCGCGAAGTTGCAGCTGGCCAGCAGCATGAAGACCAGGGCGATCAGCTCGATCAGCGGCGAGTCGAAGTAGGCGAAGCTGGCGTCGTGCGAGGACAGGCCGCCCAGGCTCACCGTGGCGAACATGTGCATCAGCGCATCCAGCGGCTCCATGCCCGCGGCCCAGAAGGCCAGTGCACAGGCCAGCGAGAACACGCCGTAGACGCCCCACAGGCCCTTGGCGGTCTCGGTCATGCGCGGCGTCAGCTTGGTGTCCTTGATGGGGCCGGCGGCCTCGGCGCGGAACAGCTGGGCACCGCCCACGCCCAGCAGCGGCAGGATGGCCACGGCCAGGATCAGGATGCCCATGCCGCCCAACCATTGCAGGAAGGTGCGCCAGACGTTGATGGACACGGGCAATGCGTCCAGCCCCGTGAGCACGGTGGCGCCCGTCGTCGTCAGGCCCGAGACGGCCTCGAAATAGGCATGGGTGAAGCTGATGCTCAGGCCCACATGGCCCAGGCCCAGCACCAGCGGCAGCATGGCGCACAGCGGCAGCACCACCCAGACCAGGGTGACGAGGATGACGCCGTGGCGCGGCTGCAGCTCGCGCCGGAAATGGTCCAGGCCTACCCACAGCGACAGCCCCGCCGCCGCCGTGATGCCGATGGCCCAGGGGTAGATGCGCCAGATGCCGTCGTCGGCAAACCAGGACACGGCAAAGGGCAGCAGCATGGACAGCGCGAACATGACCATGAGCATGCCAAGCACGCGCAGGACGGGGAACAGGTCGCGCATGGGTATGGGCTCAGAAGAAGGTGGCGCTGACGCGGAACAGGTTTTCCACGTCCCGCACCAGCCGCTTGTGGGGCAGGAAGAAGACCACGTGGTCGCCGCTCTCGATCACGGTGTTGCCGCGCGGGATGATGACCTCGGGCTCGGCACCGGCCGCGATCTCGTCGGCCGGCACGCCTTCGGGAATGCCGCGCACGATAAGGCCGATGTGCGCATCCTCGGGCACGCGCAGGTCCTCGACCTTGCGGCCGACCACGCGCGAGCTCTTGCGGTCGCCGCGCGCCACGATCTCCAGCGCCTCGGCCACGCCCCGGCGCAGGCTGTGCACGGCCTGCACGTCGCCGCGGCGCACATAGGCCAGCAGCTCGCCGAGCATGGCCTGGGCCGGCGACAGCGCAATGTCGATCTGCGTGCCGTGCATCAGGTCGGCATAGGCGCGCCGCGTGATCAGCGAGAGCACGCGCCGCGCGCCCATGCGCTTGCCCAGCAGGCTGGCCATGATGTTGTTTTCGTCGTCGTCGGTGAGGGCCAGGAACAGGTCCACGTCCTCCACGCTTTCATCGGCCAGCAGGTCTTCGTCGGTGGCATCGCCGTGCAGCACCAGCACCTCGGCCGGCAGCAGCGAGGCCAGGTCCTGGCAGCGCTGCTCGTCGGGCTCGATGATCTTGATGTGAAAGCGGCCCGGCACGCGCGACAGCTGCAGCGCCAGGCGCAGGCTGACCTGGTCGCCACCGGCGATCATGATGCGGTAGACAGGGCGCGACGGCCGGCCCGCGGGCTGGTGGATGGCGCGCAGCACCTCGGCCACATGCTCGCGCGCGGCCAGGATGAAGACTTCGTCGCCCGGCTCAATGCGGGTGTTGCCGTCGCAGCGCACGAAGCGGTCGGGCTCCTCCAGGAAACGCCGGTAGATGGCCACGATGCGCATGGCCAGCTCGGGCATGCAGTCGCGCAGCTCGCCGATGTGCTTGCCGACGGCGGGGGCGCCGTCGCGCGCACGCACCGAGGCCAGCGCGGCGCGCCCGCCCGCGAAGGCGCGCACCTGCATGGCTTCGGGGAACTCGATGAGCTTGCTGATGTAGTTGGTCAGCGATTCCTCGGGGCAGATGATGCGGTCCACGCCGAAGCCTTCCTTGCCCAGCAGCGTCTCGTCATCGCCAAAGCCCGAGGAGCGCACGCGCGCGATGCGGGTGGGAATCTCGAACAGCACCTGGGCCAGCTTGCAGCACACCAGGTTGGTTTCGTCGAGCGCGGCGCAGGCGATCAGCAGGTCCGTGTCCTTGGCTCCGGCCTCGGCCAGCACCTGGGGATCGATACCGTTGCCCACGACGCCGCGCAGGTCGAAGCGCGACTCCAGCTCGCGCAGGCGACGCGCATCGGTGTCGATCACCGTGATGTCGTTGCGTTCGGACACCAGGCTTTCGGCCACGCTGTAGCCCACACGGCCGGCGCCAAGAATGATGATTTTCATGGGTTCATTGCGGTGCTGCGGTGCCGGCGCGGGGCATCCCGGCGCGGGGCGTCCCGGCCGGGTGCCTGCCGGCGCGCAGCACGGTCCGGTCAGGTGCGGACTTCGCCTTCACCCAGCACCACGTATTTGAGCGAGGTGAGACCTTCGATGCCCACAGGACCGCGCGCATGGAACTTGTCGGTGCTGATGCCGATTTCCGCGCCCAGGCCGTACTCGAAGCCATCGGCAAAGCGGGTGCTGGCATTGACCATGACGCTGGCCGAGTCCACCTCGCGCAGAAAGCGCTGGGCATGCATGTGGTCGCGCGTGAGGATGGCATCCGTGTGGTGGCTGGAGTAGCGGTTGATGTGGGCGATGGCTTCGTCCACACCCGCGACGATCTTGACGCTGATGATGGGCGCCAGGTATTCCTCGCTCCAGTCCTGCTCGGTGGCCTCGGCCAGTTGGGCACCGGCCACGGACTTCAGGATGGCCAGCGATTCGGGGCAGCCGCGCATCTCGACCCCCTTGGCGGCGTAGATGGCGCCGATCTGCGGCAGGAACTCGGCGGCCACGCCGCGCGCCACCAGCAGGCTCTCGCTGGCGTTGCAGGGGCTGTACTTGTTGGTCTTGGCGTTGTCGGCCACCTTGACGGCCATGGCGATGTCGCAGGGATCATCGACATAGGTGTGGCAATTGCCGTCCAGGTGCTTGATGACGGGCACCTTGGCCTCGCGGCTGATGCGCTCGATCAGGCCCTTGCCGCCGCGCGGGATGATGACGTCCACGTAGTCGGGCATGGCGATGAGCTGGCCCACGGCCTCGCGGTCCGTGGTCTGCACCAGCTGCACGCCGTGCTCGGGCAGGCCGGCCTCGGCCAGCGCCCTGGCCACGAGGGCGGCCAGTGCCTTGTTGGAGTCGATGGCTTCCGAGCCGCCGCGCAGGATGCAGGCGTTGCCGCTCTTGATGCTGAGGCTGGCCGCCTCGATGGTCACGTTGGGGCGGCTCTCGTAGATCATGCCGAACACGCCGATCGGCACACGCATCTGGCCCACGCGGATGCCGCTGGGCATTTGCTTCATGCCGATGATCTCGCCGATCACGTCGGCCATGGATGCCAGCTGTTCGCAGCCCTGGGCACAGGTTTCAAGCACCTTGGGCGTCAGGCGCAGGCGGTCCACCATGGGTGCGGACAGGCCGTTGGCCACGGCGCGGTCGAGGTCACGGGCGTTGTCGGTCTGCAACGGCTCCACGTTCTCCCGCAGCAGGCGCGCCAGCGCCAGCAGGGCGCGGCTTTTGACGGCAGCCGAGGCTCGGGCCATCTGGGCGGAGGCCACTTTGGCCTGAACGCCCAGGTTGTGGGTGTATTCGACGATATTGAGCGCGTTCATTCCGAGATTCTCGCCGAGTTGCGCCCATTTGCGCACCGGGACCGGGCATGCCCCGCGCCGACATGCGGCTGCGACGCGGCCGGGATGCGTCTGCGCACGGCCGCCAGAGGGCAAACCCCGCGTTGCGGCGGCCGGCAGGATGTCGCGGCCACCCTACACTGCTGCCCAGTACGCAGAGGTTTTCCCGCCATGTCCACCAGCCACGACACTCTTCTCGCCGCCCAGCAGCTCGCCCAGCTGCATGCCGGCTTCGCCCAACTGGCACAGCAGCAGCTGTCGGCCGCCGTGCTCGGACAGCAGGCCAGGGCCTCATCGGAGTTGCTGCAGGCCCTGCCGCCGCGCTACGGCGAAGTGCTGCTCAATCTGCTGGACCGACTGGAGTCCAGCGCGCTGTTCAGCGAGGAAAGCTGCTCCTTCAGCCAGAAGGACCTGCTGGACAACCTTGAGGCCTGGGCCACCAAGGCCCAGGCGCAGCTGGAAAAGACGCGCTAGGAACGGTACGTCAGCCCTTGGCGCCGGCCTGGGCCAGGTCCACGGCCAGGCGGCGCAGGGCCTGCCAGCCGTCGCGCGGCCAGCCTTCGAAAGCCAGGCCCTTGACGATGCCGTCCACCGCGTGGGCCGATTGCAGCAGGCGCGCGGCCTGGGCATCGGTGATGCGCGGCAGCAGGCGCTCGAACAAGCGTTCCTTGACGCCCCAGATGCGCTGGGCGCGCAGCGCCATCGGCAGGGGCTGGCCTGCGGCCATGGCGTCCCTCACGCGGCAGATGGCGCGGATGTCCTCGGCCAGGGTCCAGTGCACCAGCACCTCGGCCGTGCCTTCGGCCTGCAGGCCATCGAGCATGCGCGAGACGCGCGCCAGCTGCCCGCCCAGCACGGCCTCCGACAGCTTGAAAACGTCGTAGCGCGCCACATTGAGCACGGCCTGCTCGACCTGGGCCTGGCTCAGTTCACCCTCGGGATGCAACAGCGCCAGCTTCTGGATTTCCTGGTGCGCGGCCAGCAGGTTGCCTTCGACGCGGTCGGCAAAGAACTGCAGCGTGCGCTGCCCTTCCTCGCCGGGTGCGACGCGCTGGCCCTGGGCCGCCAGCCGCTGGGCAATCCAGGCCGGCAACTGGGCGCGCTCAATGGGATCGATCTGCAGCGTCATGCCCTGGGCCTCCAGCGCGCTGAACCAGGCCCCCGTCTTGGTGGCCTTGTCCAGGCGCGGCAGCAGGACCAGGGTGAGCGTGCTGTCGTTGCCCCGCGCGGACTCGGCGATCTGCTGCAGCGCGGCGCCGCCGTCCTTGCCGGGCTTGCCCGAGGGAATGCGGATCTCGACGATCTGCCGGTCGGCGAACAGCGACAGCGAGCCACCGGCCGCCAGCACGGCGCTCCAGTCGAAATGCGCGCCGGCCACGGTATAGCTGCTGCGCTCGGTATAGCCGGCCGCGCGCGCCGCGGCGCGGATGGCATCGGCCGCCTCCTGCTGCTGCAGCGGCTCGTCGCCGTGCAGCACATAAAGCGGGCGCAGGCCCTTGGCCAGATGGCCGCCAAGCTGGTTCAGGGCAAGCTGCATGGGGCTCAGGTCAGGCTCTTGACGGCGGCCAGACGGCGCAGCAACTGCTGCACGATGTCGGTGCGCATGTCCTTGTAGAGCATGGCTTCCTCGGCTTCCTTGGACAGCGCGTTGGTTTCGTTGTACGTCACATCGCGCTGCTGCAGGATTTCGGTCTCGGGAATCGGCTCGTCGCCATTGGGCGTGCGCAGCTTGAAGCGCACGCGCAGGCGCAGCTGCAACTCGCGCACCTGGCCCAGCGCGTTCATGCCGACGATGACCCGCTCCTGCCGCTCGCTGACGATCTGGAAGATCGCTTCGGCATCGTCGGGCGATGCCGGATCGCGCAGCACGGTCAGCTTGTCGCTGGCACTGGCCAGATTGCGCGAAAGCTCCCGCGCTACCGGAGAGCCCCGGCCCGCCTGGATGTAGAGCGAGCGGAACACGAAGGTCGGCACCCCCCGCAGGCGAAAGCCGCAGGCCCCCAGCAGCGGAGCCAGGGCCAGGGCGGTGAGCAGGGTACGTTTTTGCATGCTTGTTCCTTGCGGGCGCCGGGCAGGCCCGGCGCCCAGGGGGTCAGACCACGACGTTCACGAGGCGGCCAGGTACCACGATCACCTTCTTGGGCACGGCACCGTTGGTGAACTTCTGGCATTCCTCGTTGGCCAGGGCGATGCGCTCGATCTCGGCCTTGTCGGCCGTCGAGGACACCAGGATGGCCCCGCGCAGCTTGCCGTTGACCTGCAGCACCAGAGAGATCTCGTCCTGCACCAGAGCCTGGGGATCGACCTGGGGCCAGGGCGCATCCAGCACGTCGCCCAGGTGGGCGGCGTAGCCCAGCTCGCTCCACAGCGCATGGGCCAGGTGGGGCGTGGCCGGGTAGAGCACGCGCAGCAGGATGCCGAAGCCTTCGATCAGCGCCACCTGGGCGCCCGCGTCGTCGAAGGACTTGAAGTCCTCCAGCGCGTTGATCATCTTCATGGCGCCCGAGACCACGGTGTTGTACTGCATGCGCTGGTAGTCGTATTCCACCTGCTTGAGCACGGTGTGGATCTCCAGGCGCAGGGACTTGGCGGCCTTGCCGAACTCCACGTCGTCCAGCGACTTGGCGCCGGCCACGCTTTGCACGGCACCGGCCATGTCCATCTGCGACAGCTTGGCGCCGAAGTTGTAGACGCGGCGCAGGAAGCGGTAGCTGCCTTCGACGGCGGCATCGTTCCACTCCAGCGTCAGCTCGGGCGGCGCGGTGAACATGGTGTACAGGCGCGCGGTGTCGGCGCCGTACTTCTCGATCAGCTCCTGCGGATCGATGCCGTTGTTCTTGGACTTGGACATGGTGCCCACGCCCTCGTAGTCGATGTCCGTGCCCACGGGCAGCAGGCCATCGGCGCTGTCCACCTCGGCCTTGAGCTTGGCGCCCACGATCTTGCCGGTCTCGTCGAACACATGCTCGACATCCTTGGGCCAGAAGTACTCCTTGGCACCCTTGGCCGTGCGGCGGCTGTAGATGTGGTTGAGCACCATGCCCTGGGTCAGCAGCTTGGTGAAGGGCTCATCGACCTTGACCAGGCCCAGGTCACGCATGACCTTGGTCCAGAAGCGCGCGTACAGCAGGTGCAGGATGGCGTGCTCGATGCCGCCGATGTACTGGTCCATGCCGCTGCCGCCGGTGGCGGCATTCTGGTCCCGCATCCAGTACTCGGCACCTTCCGCCACCATCTGCTCGCTGTTCCTGGCGTCGCAATAGCGCATGAAGTACCAGGACGAGTCCACGAAGGTGTCCATGGTGTCGGTCTCGCGGCGCGCGCTCTTGCCGCAGCAGGGGCAGACCACGCCGGCGTGGAAGGCTTCGCTCTTGATCAGGGGGTTGCCCGAGCCATCGGGCACCAGGTCCTGGGGCAGGACCACGGGCAGGTCCTTGGCGGGCACGGGCTGGGCGCCGCAGTCCTCGCAGTGGATGATGGGAATCGGCGTGCCCCAGTAGCGCTGGCGGCTCACGCCCCAGTCGCGCAGGCGCCAGGTGGTTTTCTTCTCGCCAAGACCCTTGGCGGCCAGCAGTTCGGCCACCTTGTCCACGGCCGCCACATGGGGCAGGCCGTCGAGTTCGCCGGAATCGATGCAGACAGCGCGCTGCTTGTCGCCGTACGAGTCGGCCCATGCCTCGGTGCTGAAGGTCTCGCCTTCGACCGCGATGACCTGGCGGATGGCGATGCCGTACTTCTTCGCAAAGGCGAAGTCGCGCTCGTCATGCGCGGGCACGCCCATGACGGCGCCGTCGCCGTAGCTCATGAGCACGTAGTTGCCGACCCAGACCTCGACCTGGGCGCCCGTCAGCGGATGCGTGACGAACAGGCCCGTGGGCAGGCCTTCCTTTTCCTTGACCGCGAGTTCGGCCTCGGTAGTGCCGCCCTTCTTGCACTCTTCGATGAAGGCGGCCAGCTTGGGGCTCGTGGCGGCGGCGTGCAGGGCCAGCGGATGCTCGGGCGCCACGGCGCAGAACGTCACGCCCATGATGGTGTCGGCACGCGTGGTGAACACGTACAGGCGGCCGTCCTGGATGGGCTGGCCGTCGGCGCCACGGATGTCGTGGGTGAACGCAAAGCGCACACCGGAGCTCTTGCCGATCCAGTTTTCCTGCATCAGGCGGACTTTTTCAGGCCAGCCGGTCAGCGTGGCCTTGTCGCCACCCACCTGGACATGGTCCAGCAGCTCCTGGGCGTAGTCGGTGATCTTCAGGTAGTAGCCGGGGATTTCGCGCTTTTCGACCGGCGCGCCCGTGCGCCAGCCGCGGCCGTCGATGACCTGCTCGTTGGCCAGCACGGTCTGGTCCACCGGGTCCCAGTTCACGACCTGGGTCTTGCGGTAGGCAATGCCCTTTTCCAGCATCTTCAGGAACAGCCACTGGTTCCACTTGTAGTAGTCGGGGTCGCAGGTGGCGATCTCGCGGCTCCAGTCGATGGCCAGCCCCATCGCCTGCATCTGCTTTTTCATGTAGGCGATGTTGTCGTAGGTCCACTGCGCGGGCGGCACCTTGTTCTTGAGCGCAGCGTTCTCGGCCGGCAGGCCGAAGGCGTCCCAGCCCATGGGCATGAGGACGTTGTAGCCCTTCATGCGCAGCTGGCGCGTCAGCATGTCGTTGATGGTGTAGTTGCGCACATGGCCCATGTGCAGCTTGCCGCTGGGGTAGGGCAGCATGGAGCAGGCGTAGAACTTGGGCTTGGCCTGGTCTTCGGTCACGCGGTAAGCGTCGCGGGCGGACCAGTGGTCTTGCGCTGCGCGCTCAACGTCGATGTGGTTGTATTTCTCTTGCATGGTGCTGCGGCCCAGGGGCCTGACAAGGTGGATTGCCGGAATCAACCGGCGATTTTAGGCCCCCGGCCCGGCCGTGCCCGAAGCCGCCCACAAGCCCGCAGGCGGTACTGCGTCATCGGCGGCCGCTTGCCCGCCTGTGGCACGGGGAAAAGCCGCACTGCGTATGCTTGCCAGCTCTGCGGCGCCATGCCGCAGGCGTTCCTCCATCGCCAGCCCGGGCTTGCGCAGGAACCGATGCGCATCTCCCGGGCATGCCGCCACTGCGCGCGGCCTCATGGTGCCGGCCGCAGGCAGGCCGGCACTGCAATGCCCTGGAGTTTTTCTTGCTGAACTGGTCTTTGATTTCCGGCTGGGATCCCGTCATGCAGGCCCTGGCCGCGCTGTGCGCGCTGGTGCTGCTGGCCCGCTCGGCGGGGTTTGTCGTGCAATGGCTGCTGCTGCGTGTGCTGCCGCGCATGCGCAGCACGCTGGTGGAGATGGAATGGGCGCAGGTGCTGCTGCACGACAGCGTGCTGCAGCGGCTGGCCAAGGCCGTGCCTTCGCTGGTCATGCAGTCGGGCGTGCAGGCCATACCGCAGCTGCAGCCGCAGTGGGCCACGCTGATCCTGAACCTGGCCATCGCCTGCACCATCTACCACGTGGCCCGCGTGATCAGCGCCCTGCTCAACGCCATGAACGAGGCGCACGAGCTCAAGGAGGAGCGCAAGGCCACGCAGGCCCATTCGATCAAGAGCTATGTGCAGCTGGGCAAGCTGCTGGTGTTCCTGATCGCCATCGTGCTCATCGTCGCCACCCTGGTGGACCGCTCTCCGTTGCTGCTGCTGTCGGGCCTGGGCGCGGCCTCGGCCGTGCTGATGCTGATCTTCAAGGACACCATCATGTCCTTCGTGGCCGGCGTGCAGCTGGGCTCCAACGACATGCTGCGCGTGGGCGACTGGATAGAGATGCCCCAGGTCGGCGCCGATGGCTTCGTGATCGACATCGCGCTGCACACGGTGAAGGTGCAGAACTGGGACAAGACCATCACCACCATTCCCACCTGGCGGCTGATGAGCGACAGCTATAAGAACTGGCGCGGCATGTTCGAGTCGGGCGGGCGCCGCATCCGCCGCTCGCTGCACATAGACGCCCACACCATCCGCCTGCTGACGCCCGAGCAGCGGCAGAAACTGGCGCTGCTGGAGCCCCTGAAGGACCATTGGACCCGCAGCGGCGACCTGCGCATGGCCGACGCGCCTGCAGGCAGCGAGATGGCCGCGCAGCAACTCAGCAATCTGGCCGTTTTCAAGGCCTATGCATACGCCTACCTGCTGCGCCATCCGCACATCCACAAGACGCCGAACATGTTTTTGCTCGTGCGCACCATGGAGCCTTCGCCCATGGGGGTGCCGCTGGAGCTGTTTTGCTACACCAGCACCACGGTCTGGGTGGAGTACGAGGCCATACAGGGCGCGATCTTCGACCACCTGATCGGCATGCTGCCCCTGTTCGGGCTCAGCCTGTACCAGCGTTCCTCGGACCATGGCCAGCATCTGCGGCTGGCGGGCAGCGAGCGCTGGCCCGAAGGACAGGAGTAGGTTCGCGGGCGCAGGCCCGGAGGCGTTTCAGCGCCCGGCGCCGGAGGGGCCCAGGACGGCGGCGGACCGGCCCTCCTGGCTTCGCGCAGGCTCCGCCACGAAGCCCATGCGCGTCAGGCCCGCCGCGTGGGCCCAGCCCATGAGCTCGGCCACGCGGCCATAGGGCACGGCCTGGTCGGCACGCAATTGCAGCTCGGCCTGGGGATTGCGGGCGCCAAGCCGGGCCAGGCGCTCGCGCAGTGCCTCGGGCGTGGTGGGCTGGCCCTGCACCCAGAGCGCGCCCTGGGCATCGACCTCCAGCAGCAGCGCATCGTCCTCGCCCGCAGCCGCCATGGGCTGGGTGCCCTGGGCCTGGGGCAATTGCACTCGCAGGGAGGCGGCCAGCATGGGCGCCGCAAGAATGAAGATGACCACCAGCACCAGCATCACGTCCACCAGCGGGGTGACGTTGATGGCGTGCATGGGCTGGGGGGCGCTCTCCTTGCCGCTCAGTCGTCCGAAGGCCATGTGCGCTCCTGCCTGGCCGCCCGGTCAGGGCGCTTCCATGGGGCCGGCCGGCAGGCCGGCGACGGGCATGCCGTCATCCTGCTGCGCCTGCCCGGGCTGCTCCAGGCCGAACATGGCCTGCAGGTCATGGGCAAAGCCTTCGAGCAGGGCTTCCATCTGGGCGGCGGCGCGGCCCAGCAGGTTATAGGCCAGCACGGCCGGCAGGGCCACGGCCAGGCCAGCTGCCGTCATCACCAGGGCCTCGCCCACAGGGCCGGCCAGTTGCTCGATGCCGATCTGTCCGCTGCCGGCCAGCGTGGCCAGCGCGTGGTGAATGCCCCAGACGGTGCCCAGCAGGCCGACGAACGGCGCCGTGGCGCCCACGGTGGCCAGCAGGGTCTGGCCCCATTGAAGCTGGTGGCTGGCCGACTGCAGCGCCTGGCGCAGGCCGCGCG
Source organism: Delftia sp. JD2 (assembly GCF_001682645.1). Lineage (NCBI taxonomy): Bacteria > Pseudomonadati > Pseudomonadota > Betaproteobacteria > Burkholderiales > Comamonadaceae > Delftia > Delftia sp. JD2. Next base: position 257,005 of record NZ_LFJT01000001.1, on the reverse strand, counting down.
TGAGGCGCACGGAGCGCGCTGCGCGCCCCGAGAGCGCCATGCCGCTGCTGCCCGTGGGCGCGAGGGCCTGGGACACGGCCCCGGCCATGGGCGCCACCAGTTGCTGGCGATCGCCCTCGGCCATGCATGCTTGGCCCGTGGCCAGGTCCGGCGCACTCCAGAAGGCCGCAATGGCCTGTGGAACGCGGCGGCGGCTGGCGGCCATGAACCAGATCTTCCAGACGATGACCACCCAGCTGGCCACCGACAGCGCCAGCAGCAGCAGCGCCGTGCCGCGCGCCACTGCGTCGCCTTGCTGCCACCAGAGCCAGAGTGGGCCGGTCATGGTCTTTATCTCGCCCGTATGGCCAAAGAGAGGTACGCGGCGCTACGGCCCAGGGTCTGTGCCATCACAGACCCAGGACATCGTTCATGTCGTACTGGCCCGTTGCCTTGCCTGCCAGGAAGCGCGCCGCCCGCAGGCTGCCCTGGGCATAGCCGGCACGGCTGCTGGACTTGTGCGAGATCTCGATGCGCTCGCCCGTGCCCGCGAACAGCACCGTGTGGTCGCCGATGATGTCGCCGCCGCGCACGGTGGCAAAGCCGATGGTGTTGTGCTCGCGCGCGCCGGTGTGGCCGAAGCGCTCGTAGACGGCGCGGTCGGCCAGCTTCGTGCCCTGGGCTTCGGCGATGACCTCGCCCATCTTGAGGGCCGTGCCCGAGGGGGCATCGACCTTGTGGCGGTGATGGGCCTCGACGATTTCGATGTCATAGCCGCTGGACAGCGCCTTGGCCGCCATCTCCAGCAGCTTGAAGGTGACGTTCACGCCCACGCTCATGTTGGGCGACAGCACCACGGCCGTGCGCTGGGCGTACTCGGCGATGCGGGCCTTTTGCTCGTCGCTGAAGCCCGTGGTGCCGATGACCAGCTTGACGCCCAGCTCGGCGCAGATGGCCAGGTGGTCCATCGTGCCTTCGGGGCGCGTGAAGTCGATCAGGCAATCGGCCTTGGACAGCGCGGCACGCACATCGCTTTCGATGGCGATGCCGCTGGGCTGGCCCAGGAAGGCCGAGGGGTCGGTGCCCAGCGAAGGGCTGTCGGCGCGGTCCAGCGCGGCGGCCAGCGCAAGGTCATCGCTTTGCGCGATGGCCTCGATCAGCATGCGGCCCATGCGGCCGGAGGCGCCGGCCACGGCCACACGCAGGCGCTGGTTGTTGCTGGAGGAAGTGGCAGTCGTGGCGTTCATGTCGGGAAGGGGATGCACAAGCTCAATGCATGGACGGCAGGCAACAGGGGCGCCAGACAGGCGCCGCGGCGGCCGCCATCCACGGAAAAACGCCCGCATGCCTTGCGGCGCGCGGGCGGCGATATCAACGGGCGCCGGATTCCAGTGGCGGGTAGCTGGCCGCTGCGGGCGGCGGCTCGGCAGCCACGGGCTCTTCCACAGGCTTGGCGGCCGGGAACTTGGACAGCTGCTCCTCGCTGGCTTCCAGCTGCGGAATCTTGCCCAGCTTCTTCTTGGAGCCCAGGCTGGCGACGAATTCGGCCTCGGTGGGCATCTCGTCGCCTTCGGAGCGGGCAAACAGGTCGCCGTTGAAGAAGACGGTCAGCTTGCGCACCTGAGAATCGACGCCGGGGCGCTTGATGGTGAACACATATTCCCAGCGGTCGGCGTGGAATACGCTGGTGACCAGCGGCGTGCCGAGAATGTCGCGCACCTGCTGGCGGCTCATTCCGGGCTGCAGGGCCTCGACCTGTTCACGGGAGACGAAGTTGCCTTGGACGACCTCGACCTTGTAGGGAGTGACGACATTGGCGACTCGGTGCGCGGCGCCATCGAGGCTGCTGCAGCCTGCCAGCGCCACCCCGATCGACAGCATCAGGGCCGCACTCGTGCGGCAACGGGCTTGAACATGCATTGGTATCAGCATAGGGATATGATCGTGGATCATTGTAGCGGCTGGTCCCTAGGGCTTGCGATCATGCGACGCCCCTGGCACCAGGGCCATTTTGTTCGCCGCCCCGCGCCTGCCATGGTGGCAGTCCAGCGGGCAGTCTCTGCCAAAGACCCAGACATGAAGAACATCGACGAACTCAAGAGTACCGGCCTGAAGGCCACGCTTCCCCGCCTGAAGATCCTGGAGATCTTCCAGACGGGTGCGCAACGCCACATGACGGCCGAAGACGTGTTCCGCGTGCTGCTGGACGAACGCTCGGACATCGGCCTGGCCACGGTCTACCGCGTGCTCACGCAGTTCGAGCAGGCCGGCATCCTCATCCGCAGCAATTTCGAGAGCGGCAAGGCCGTCTACGAACTCAATGAAGGCCAGCACCACGACCACTTCGTGTGCACCAGCTGCGGCAAGGTCGAGGAGTTCTACGATCCCGATATCGAAAAGCGCCAGAACCTGATCGCCAAGGCCAAGGGCTGGGTGATCCAGGACCATTCGATGGCCCTGTACGGACACTGCGCGGAGTGCGCAAGCCGGGCAAGCAAGTAAGGCCGGGTCCCTCAAAAAAAGCGGAGTGTGAAGCACTCCGCTTTTTTTTGCCTTTTACTTTTTGCTACCCGCGCTTTACAGGGCGAAGCACATGGGCGGAGGATGCTGGCGTCCAATGGATGCCCCCTACCCACCGAGACACCATGCGCCGCACTTCGCCGTTCGCCATCGCTCTCACGTTCTGCGCCATCACCCTGGCCACGGGCTGCGCGCCCCTGCAGGCGCCGCCCTCCTCCGCAACGCCTGCACTCCATGCCCTGTCCGATGCGCCCCTCACCGCCGCGCAGCGCCAGCAATGGCTGGACCGCGTGACCTGGGGCGCCACCGACAGCGAGGATGCACAGCTGCAGCGCCTGGGCCTCAAAGCCTGGCTGGCCCGGCAGTTGCAGCCCGGCCCCCGGCCGCTGCCGCCGCAGGCACAGCAGCGGATTGACCAGCTGGGCATCAGCCAGCGCCCCATGAACGAGGTCTTGCTGGAACTGGAGACCCAGCGCAAGGCCGTGCAGGAGGCGGCATCGGCCGATGAAAAGGCCACGCTGCAGCAGACCTACCAGCGCACGCTGAACCAGTTGGGCAACGATGCCCAGAAGCGCTTCGTGATCCGCGCGCTGTACTCGCCGGCGCAGCTGCAGGAGCAGATGACCTGGTTCTGGATGAACCATTTCAGCGTCAGCCTGCGCAAGGCCGATATCCGCGCCTGGGTGGGCGACTACGAGGAGCAGGCCATACGCCCGCATGCGCTGGGCAGCTTTCGCAGCCTGCTGGAAGCCTCGCTGCGCCACCCGGCCATGCTGCGCTACCTGGACAACGCCAGCAATGCGGCAGGCCGCATCAACGAGAACTACGCGCGCGAACTGCTGGAGCTGCACACCATGGGCGTGGGCAGCGGCTACACCCAGGCCGATGTGCAGGAGATGGCGCGCATCCTGACCGGCGTGGGCATCAGCCTGCAGCCGGCCGGCACGCCGCCGCCGCGCATGCGCCCCGAGCGCCAGGGCGACTACCTGCGCTCGGGCTTTTTCGAGTTCAACCCCAACCGGCACGACTACGGCCCCAAGTCCTTCCTGGGCCAGCCCCTGCACGCACGCGGCATGGCCGAGGTCCAGGAGGCGCTGGACCGCATCGTCGCCTCGCCGGCCACGGCGCAGTTCATCGCGCGCAAGCTGGCGGTGTTCTTCATTGCCGACGATCCGCCGCCTGCCCTGGTGCAGCGCACGGCCCAGGCCTTCACGCGCAGCCGGGGCGATATCGCGGCCACCGTGGCCACGCTGCTGGCCGATCCCGAGGCCGCCCGCTTCGGCCGCAAGTTCCGCGATCCGCTTCACTACGTGCTGGCCGCCACGCGGCTGTCGGTGGACCAGCGCGTGGCGGCCGACGTGGCGCCGGTGCTGGGCTGGGTCAACCGGCTGGGGCAGAACCTCTATGCGCATGAGACGCCGGACGGCTATCCGCAGATGCAGTCCGACTGGGCCAGCTCGGGCCAGATGGCGGCGCGCTTCGAGGTGGCGCGCCAGATCGCCACGCGCAGCGCCGTGCTGTTCCGCACCGACCCCGCAGACGCGCTGGAGAAGCCGCCCTACCCCACGCTGTCGGAATTGGCCAGCGTGCGCCAGCGCCTGCCGCAGTGGAGCCAGGCCACGCAGGCCGCACTGGCCCAGGCCCGCAATCCGGCGGACTGGAATACCTACTTCCTGTCCGCCCCCGAAATGATGTTCCGCTGACCCCCGGGAGACTGTCCATGCAGCGACGCCACTTTCTGTCCCTGGCCTCCACCCTGCCCTTTGCCGCCCACCTGGGCCGGCTGCAGGCCGCCACGCCCCGGCCAGCCTCGCCGCGCCTGCTGCTGGTGTTCCTGCGTGGCGCCTATGACAGCAGCAATCTGCTCGTGCCCACGCACAGCGACTTCTACTACGAGGCCCGCCCCAGCATCGCCATTGCCCGGCCCGGCGAGGCCCGGGGCGCCCTGGCGCTGGACGACCGCTGGGGCCTGCACCCGGTGCTGCAGGACAGCATCCACCCGCTGTTCCAGGCAGGCCAGGCCTGCTTTGTGCCCTTTGCGGGCACGCACGACCTGTCGCGCAGCCATTTCGAGACGCAGGACTCCATCGAGCTGGGCCAGGGCCTGGACGGGCGCCGCAGCTACCAGTCGGGCTTTCTGAACCGGCTGGCCCAGGTGCTGGGACAGGATGGCCGCACGGCGGTATCGCCCATGGCCTTCACGCCCCAGCTTCCGCTGCTGCTGCGCGGCAGCCTGCCGGCCGCCAACATGGCGCTGGCATCCGTGGGCAAGGGCGGCCTGGACGATCGCCGCAGCCAGGCCATTGCCGCCATGTACGCGGGCACTGTCCTGGGCCCGGCCGTGCAGGAGGGCTTTGCGGTGCGTGATGCCGTGCAGCGCAGCGTGCAGGAGGAAATGGACCAGGCCGGGCGCAATGCCATCAGCGCACGCGGCTTTGCCCTGGTGGCGCAGCGCATGGCGGCCCTGATGCGCGAGCGCTTCGACCTGGGCTTCGTCGATGTGGGCGGCTGGGACACGCATGTGGCCCAGGGCGGTGCCACGGGTGCGCTGGCCGGGCGGCTGGACGAGCTGGGCCGGGGCCTGGCCGGCTTTGCCCAGGAGATCGGCCCCGAGGCCTGGCGGCATACGGTGGTGGTGGTGATCAGCGAGTTCGGCCGCACCTTCCGCGAGAACGGCAACAAGGGCACGGACCACGGCCACGGCACGACCTACTGGCTGCTGGGCGGCGGGCTGTCCTCGCATGCGGGCGGGCGCATCGTGGGCGAGCAGGTCGAGGTCAACCAGAAAAACCTGTTCCAGAACCGCGACCATCCCGTGCTCAACGAGTACCGCGCCGTGCTGGGCGGCCTGTTCCAGCGCATGTATGGATTGAGCCCGGCCCAGCTGCAGCGCGTGTTCGAGGGCGTCACGCCCCGCGATCTTCAGTTCATCTGACCATCTGACTACGCTGCAGGGCCTGCCGGGCCTACAGGGAACGGCAATGGCGCTGGCACGGCCACGCCGGCCAGCTTGTCGGGGTTGCGCAGCGTGTAGATGCAGCGGATCAGGCCGTCCTCGACCAGCAGCGTCTGCACGGACTCCAGCTCGCCGTCGATGCAGCGCAGCAGGCCCGGCAGGCCGTTGACGCGCGCCAGATGCAGGCTCTGTTGCTGGCCGTTGCGCCGCATGCGGCGCGTGGTGGCGAAGTACAGCAGGGCCAGGCGCCGGCCCGTCTCCAGCACGCGGCCGAACGAGGGCACCTTGCCGCCGCCGTCGCTGATGAGCTCGGCATCGGGCGCGAACAGCGCCTGGATCTGCGCGAAGTTTCCACCCTGCACGGCCTGCGCAAAGCGCTGCAGCAGCGCGGCATGGGCCTCGGGCGGCGCCGCAAAGCGCGGGCGGCCGGCCTGCACATGGCTGCGGGCGCGGTGCACCAGCTGGCGGCACGCGGCCTCGCTGCGGCCCAGGGCCTGGGCCACCTCGGCATAGTCGGCATCGAAGATCTCGCGCAGCAGGAAGGCCGCACGTTCGTCGGGGGTGAGCTGCTCCAGCACGAACATCAGGGCCGTGGACACGTCATGGGCACGCTCCAGCAGGTCTTCGGCCGAGGGCGCGGACTCCTCGGCCCAGGGCTGGACCAGGGGCTCGGGCAGCCAGAAGCCCTGGTAGTGCTCGCGCTCGGCGCGCAGGCGGCGCAGCCGGTCTATGGCCAGGCGCGTGGTCACGGAGACCAGCCAGGCCTCGGGCTGCTCTATGCCGGCGCGTTCGGCGCCATGCCAGCGCAGCCAGGCTTCCTGGACCAGGTCTTCGGCATCGGCGCGCTGGCCCAGCATGCGGTAGGCCAGGCCGAACAGGCGCGGGCGGTGGCGCTCGAACAGCGCCAGGGGATCGTCAGGGGCGGAGGAGGTCTGCATGCCATCAAGACGCGGGAGCGTGGCGTTTTGTGACAGACAGGGCCGGCATGGTGCTCGGTGCCTTGGTGACTCAGTGGGGCTGCGGAGCCTGCATCACGCTGGGATCGGTATGGATCAGCTCCAGCGGGTAGCGGCGGCCGGCCAGGTAGTCCTCGATGCTTTGCATCACCAGCGGGCTGCGGTGCTGGGCTGCGCAGGCCTTGAGTTCGTCCAGCGTCATCCAGACCGTGCGCAGGATGCCGTCATCCAGCGGCTGGCCGGGCCGGAAGTCGCCCAGCTCGCCCGTGAATGCAAAGCGCAGATAGGTGATGTCCGAACCCGTGCGCGTACGCACGAAGCGGTTCAGGTAAATGCCGACCAGGGCCGTGGGCACGAAGTCGTGCGCGGTTTCCTCATCGACCTCGCGCACGCAGGCGGCGATGGGCGACTCGGCCGGGTCGAGATGGCCTGCGGGCGTGTTGTAGCGCACGCCATCGGCCGTGTCTTCTTCCACCAGCAGAAAACGGCCATCGCGCTCAATGATGGCCGCCACAGTGACATTGGGTTTCCAGCGATCGGGCATGGCGCGCATTATGACCAGAGGCGGCCGCCACGTCCCGGCCAAAACCCCATCAACACACCCTCAACACGCCCTGCCGGCCACCCGCGCGACAACGCGCCTATAGCGGCCGGACCATGTACAGCGCACCATCGCCATAGCTGTCCAGGCGCTGCTGCTGCAGCGGGTTCGCCAGCGCCTGCACGGCATAGCCATGCCGCTCCCAGTAGCCGCGTGAGCCCTGCACCGACACCAGGGCCGTGTGGCGCAGGCCCTCGGCACGCGCCCTGTCCCACAGCGGCGCCAGCAGCGCGCGCGCCAGGCCCTGGCCTGCAGCGTCGGGGTGCACGGCCATGTCGTGCAGGTAGAGGGTGTCGGCCTGCTCCACGGCTTCGAAGTCACCGTGCAGCGGGGTGATCTTGGCCATCCGGCTGCGGTAGGCCGCAAGGTAGGCGCGCACCCGGCCGCCCTGCTCCAGCGCCAGCGAGCAGTTCGCCGCGCTGGCCAGGCGCCGCGCAAAGACCTCGCCGCTCTCGGCATAGTCCGCGCCATAGCAGGCCAGCTGGATGTGCAGCAGATCGGACAGATCGGCAGCGGTCAGTGCGCGGACATGGAAGCGGCCAGCGAGGGGCGGGGGAGAAGACATGGACAGGTCATTTGAGCGCCGATGGCAGGCCCGCCAGGGTAAGCGATGGTCCATGCCCCAGCATGCCCTGCCGGAATCGGTGCTGCCGGTGCAGTCAATCCTTCCAGCGCTCGCGTATGTCTTCCAGCTGCGGGCGCAGGCCGATGAACAGCGGCACCAAGCGCGGGTCGAAGTGGGCGCCGGCCTGCTGCTCTATGTGCTCCATGGCGTCGTCCACGGTCCAGGCGTGCTTGTAGGGGCGCTCCGTGGTGAGCGCGTCGAACACGTCGGCCACGGCCACGATGCGCGAGGCCAGCGGAATGTCCTCGCCCGCCAGGCCCTGCGGGTAGCCCGTGCCGTCCCATTTCTCGTGATGGGTCAGCGCAATGCTGTAGGCCATCTGCAGCACCTGGGAATCGTGCTCGCCGATGATCTCGGCGCCGATCTGCGGATGGCGGCGCATGACCGTCCATTCCTCGGCCGTCAGCGGGCCGTTCTTGAGCAGGATGGCGTCGGGGATGCCGATCTTGCCCACGTCGTGCATGGGCGCGGCGTTGAGCAGGTCGTCGGCCCACTCGTCGGTGCAGCCGGCCGCCAGCGCCAACGTCTTTGCGTAGTGGCTCATGCGGATCACGTGCATGCCGGTTTCGTTGTCGCGGTACTCGGCCGCGCGGCCCAGGCGCTGCACGATCTGCAGGCGGGTGCTGCGCAACTCGTCGAGCTTGACCAGCGACAGGTGGTTGCGCACCCGCGCGCGCACCACAGGCGCACGCACGGGCTTGACGATGTAGTCCACCGCGCCGGAGGCAAAGCCCAGCGCCTCGTCCTGCCCGTCCGACAGGGCCGTGATGAAGATCACCGGGATGCGGGCGGTGTCGGCCTGTGCCTTGAGCTGGCGGCACACGGCGTAGCCGTCCAGCTCGGGCATCATGATGTCCAGCAGGATCAGGTCCGGCTGGTGCTGTGCCAGCTGCAGTGCCTTGCGCCCGTCCGTGGCGAACGAGAGCCGGTAGTCCTCGCCCAGGATCTGGCGCAGCACATGCAGGTTGGTCGGGTCGTCATCGACCAGCAGCAGGCGCGGGCGCTTGTCCGTTGCCAGTAGATTGGGCGCATTCATGCTCTGTCTCCATCGATCGAGGGCAGTTGCTGCTGCAGCTGCTGGGCGCATTCCTGCGCACGCTCGAAGTCGAAATTATCCAGTGCCTGCTGCAGTGGTTGCAGCTGTTCGGCCGTCAGCATGCGCACCAGGGCCTGCATGGCCTGCCCGTCCAGCTCCCCGCTTTGCAATGCGGCAACGATGCGCTCCAGCCAGGGCCGGGCATCGGCCGGCAGGCAGGACGCGCCGCCCTGCGGCCCGGCATCGGCCACGGGCGGCGCCGGTGCCGTGCCGCCGGGCAGCGCCTGGCCCGCGACCTCGGCCACCGGCATGGCAGCTGGATGGCGCTGGCGCAGCTCCTGCGTCACCGCATCCAGCGCCTGCTGCAACTGGTCGATGAGGGCAAGCAGCTGGGGCTGCGGGGCGCCATCCTGCGCATGGCCTTCCAGGCGCGATGCCAGGCGGTACACGGCCTGCAGCCCCAGGTTGCCTGCCGCGCCGCGCACGCGGTGCGCCAGGCCCACCAGGGCTTCGGTCCCCGGGCGCTGCAGGGCGCGGCGCAGGCGATCGGCCAGATCAAGCTGCTCGTTCAGAAAGCGCCGTACGGCGGCCACCAGCGGATCGACCCGGCCCCACAGCGCAATGCCCGAGGCCCAGTCCACCGTGACATCGGGCAGCCCCGCCTGGGCACTGGCGGGCGCGGGCGGCCTGGCCTCCTTGAGCGCCACCTGCAGCGACAGCAGCCGCGCGATCTCGGCCTGCAGCCGCGCCATGTCCAGCGGTTTGGAAGCAAAGCCGTCCATGCCGGCGGCGCTGGCGTCGCTGCGGTCCTTCTCCAGCACGCTGGCCGACAGCGCGACGATGGGCACGGGCCGGCGCTGCAGCTGCCGCTCCCAGACGCGGATGGCGCGCGCCGCCGCCAGGCCATCCATGCCCGGCATCTGCAGGTCCATCAGCACCACGTCGAAGGGCGGCTCCTGCGCCTGCACGCAGCGCAGCGCCTCGGCGCCGTCATGCGCCAGCGCCATCTGGTGGTTCTGGCTGGAGAAGTTGATCTGCAGCAGCTCCAGGTTCTCGGGCACATCGTCCACGGCCAGGATGTGCAGCGGCGGCAGGCCGCGGCTGGCCGCCCCGCGCTCGGACAGCGGGCTCTCGCCCACGGGCAGGGGCAGGCGCACCTCGAACACCGTGCCCACGCCCACCGTGCTGTGCAGCTGGATGCTGCCGCCCATGAGCTCGGCCAGCTGGCGCGAGATGGTCGTGCCCAGGCCCGTGCCGCCAAAGCGCCGCGTGGTCGAGGCATCGGCCTGGGCGAAGGGGTCGAAGATGCGGTGGATCTTCTCGGGCGCGATGCCGATGCCCGTGTCATGCACATCGAGCTGCAGCACGCCCTGCTCGTAGCGCACGCGCAGCAGCACATGGCCACGCTCGGTGAACTTCACGGCATTGCCCAGCAGGTTCACCAGGATCTGCTGCACGCGCATGCCGTCGCCGCGCAGGGCCGCCGGCGTGTGCGGGTCGTAGTCCAGGCGCAGGTCCAGGCCCTTGCGGTCGGCCGTGATGCGCAGCGACGCCAGGATCTGCTGGCACAGCTCGCGCACCGAGAAATCCTCGATCTCCAGCTCCACCGCACCCTTGTCGAGCTTGGCCGTGTCCAGGATGTCATTGAGCAGGCGCAGCATGGAGCGCGCCGCGTAGTGCACCGTGTCCAGGTAGCGCGCCTGCGTGGGCTGCAGGGCGGTTTCGCGCAGCGCCTCGGTGAAGCCGATGATGGCGTTCATGGGCGTGCGGATTTCGTGGCTCATGTTGGCCAGGAAGGTGCTGCGCGCGGCGGCGGCCGCCTCGGCATGCTCCTTGGCCAGCACCAGCTCCTGGGCCAGCTTGCGCTGGGCACTGATGTCGGTGAGCAGCTTGACGATCTTGTAGGGCCGGCCGTCGGCGTCGCGTATGGGGTTGTAGGTGGCCTGCACCCAGATGCGCCGCCCCTCGCGCCCGCAGCGCAGGAATTCGCCGGCCTGGAACTCGCCCTCGGCCAGCCGGCGCCAGAACTGCACATGCTCGGGCGTGTGGGCATAGCCGGGCTCGCAGAACATGCCGTGGTGGCGGCCCGCGACCTCGTCGAGCCGGTAGCCGAACAGGTCCAGGAAATTGCGGTTGGCGCGCAACACTTGGCCCAGCAGGTCGTACTCGATGGTGGCCAGCGACAGGTCGATGGCGCGCACCGTGCCCTCGAACTCGGCATTGCGCGCGCGCGCCGCCGTCTGGTCCATGATCACGCCGTCGATCCAGGTCAGCTCGTCGTGCTCGTTGAAGACGCCGCGCCCGGTCTCGGACACCCAGCGGGTGCTGCCGTCGCGGTGCAGCAGGCGGTAGTCGGCGTTGTAGGTCTGGCGCCGTGACAGCGAATGCGAGACCGCAGCCTCCAGCCGGTCGCGGTCCTCGGCATGGATGAGCCGGTCCCAGCCCGTGAGTCCGTCCGTGAAGTCCTGCTCAGTCCAGCCGGTCAGCTCCTTGATGGAGCGGCTGAGCAGCAGCGGCGTCCACTTGCCGTCGTACAGGCAGCGGAAGGTGGTGCCCGGCACGTTGTTGATCAGGGTGCGGTACTGCTCCTCGCTGCGGCGCAGCGACTGCAGCATCTGGCGGCGCTCGCGGATGTCGGTCACAAAGCCCACGAACAGCGGATCGCCCGCAATCGCCACCCGGCCCACGGCCAGGCGCACGGCGATCTGCGTGCCGTCCTTGTGCAGGGCATGGACATCGCGGCTGGAGCCGAGCAGGCCTGCAAAGCCCGCGGCCAGCTGCTTTTCCAGCGAGCCGCCCTCACCATCGCAGCCCGACGCAGGCATGAGCAGGCTGGCGCTGCGGCCCAGCACCTCATGCGCCGTCCAGCCCAGCAGCCGCTCGGCCGCGCCATTGAACGAGACGATGCTGCCGCGCCCGTCGATCATCACGATGCCGTCCACCGCCGTATCCACCACGGCGCGCAGGCGCGACTCGCTGCGCTGGACCTGCCGGTAGATCTGGCGGTAGCGCAGCGTCATGTTGACCGCGAGCACCAGGCCGAAGATCAGCACCACCACGCCCACGATGGAGAACACCAGCAGCGCATGCGTGGGCGCCTCCTGCTGCGCCAGCGCCTCGATACCGGGCTTGAGGCGCAGTGCGTACAGGCCCGCATAGTGCATGCAGGAAATGGCCAGGCCCATGACTATGCCGGCCACCAGCGTGGGCCACAGGCGGCCCGTGTTGCCCAGCCGAAAGCGCACCCACAGCGACAGCATGGCCATGGTGGCGGCCACGATCACCGACAGCAGCACGCCCCAGGGGTCGTAGAGCATCAGGCTCCAGGTCTGGGCCGCCGCCATGCCGATGTAGTGCATGGAGCCAATGCCCAGCCCCATGAGCACGCCGCCGCCGACCAGCGCCTGGGCGGACAGCCGGGGCCGCACCATCAGCGTCAGCGCCAGCCAGGACGCCAGCATGCTGGGCAGCATGGACAGCGCGGTGATCCAGGGGTCGTAGTCGCCGAAGGTGCAGGGCACAAAGGCGAGCATGCCGATGAAGTGCATGGCCCAGATGCCGGCGCCCAGGCAGAAGGCGCCGGTCAGCACGCCGGTGCGGCGTATCCGGGGCGAGGCGGCATTGCGCGCCAGCCCCGCGATCTGCATGGCCATCATCGACGTGGCCACGGCCACCCCCACCGACAGCGCCACCAGGCCCGGATGCAGCCACTGGAACCACTGCGGATGGGGTGCCCATCCGAGCACGAAGATGTCGTCCCAATTCATGGCGCCCCCCCTGAATGGCACAGGGCCACGGCACCTGCCTGCCCGCCATCGATAGTCTTCATGTCTTTGATAATCATTTTCGATTGGCCGCAGCTATTGATCACACCTAGCATGGAGTCTCATCACGAGAAAAGCCCCGAGGAAAGCCCCATGACCCGCATCCGCCAGACCTTGCACCACCACCGCCACACGCTGATGAAAACCGCCAGCTACTACGTCATCCACGTCACGGTGGCGGCGGCCGTGGCCTATGCCGTGACCCGCAACCTCTGGGCCGCGCTGACGCTCAGCCTGCTGGAGCCCACCGTCCAGGCCGTGGCCTTCTTCTTCCATGAAAAGCTCTGGGAACGGGGCCTGCGCCGCCGTGCCGATGCCGCCGTCATGGCGCCGCCCACGGCTGCAGCCTGAGCCTGCCGGGAGCGCGGAGATGAACATGCCCATGCCCATGCCGGCACCCATGCAGCCCCTTGGCGCAGACTCATTCGGGAAATGGCTGGCCGAGACCCTGGCCAGGATGGTCGATGGCGGCACGGGCTGAAGCCCGGCCCTGCCGTGGCGGCAAGAGAGGTGGACATGGCGGCGCATGGTGGCAAGAACCCGGGAAATGCGAAATCGTTGGTATCAAGGCGCTGCTCGTACGGCCCAGGGCCGACACGGAATCCATGCATGCATGTCGGCGCAATCGGGGCGGACTGAAGCCCTGGCACCGGCCACAATGCCAAACATTGTCAAGCGCATACGCTGCAAAAACCTGAGCACAAGCTGTGCAAAAACCTGTGCACATCCTGATATCAAACCTGTGAATTTCCTCTTTCCAAGGCTGTGATGAACCCGTTCATCCATGGTGCGCGGCCAGCAGGGCGTCAATGAACACCCGGGCCGCACGCCCAGGGGCCACGGCATTGCGCCAGACCGCGAAGAAATCGCACAGATAGAAAAAGCGGTGCGGTGCCACGGCCTGCAGCAGGCCCTGGTCCTGCATGGCCTGTGCATAGTGATCGGGCAGAAAGCCCAGGTAGCGGCCCGATCGCACCAGCATGGCAATGGCCTCCTGGTCAAAACCCGTGGCCTGGCGCTGCAGGCCGGCCTGGTGGCTGAGCGCCATGTTGGGCGACTGGTAGCCCAGGCCTGCGAAGGCATGCGCGCCCAGGCTGTCCCAGTCCAGCCCGCCATGGTCGGCGCCATGCAGCGGATGGCCGGGAGCGCAATACAGCTGCATGCGCTCGCCAAACAGCCGGGCGCTGTCCAGCGCGCCCGAACTGGGTGCCGATGGCAGCACGCCCACCTGCCAGCGCCCCTCCATCAGCCCGCGCTCGATGGCCTGGATGGAGGCCACATGCAGGCGCAGATGCAGCTGCGGGGCCTGGTCGTGCAAAACGCCGATCGCCTCGGGAATGCGCGACTGCGGATTGCCCACGGTCTTGTCGAACAGCGCCACGTCCAGCGTGCCGGCCAGCCGGCCATGGATGTCGTCCACCTGGCCCAGGAAGCCTTCCACGCCACCGAGCAGTTGCAAGGTGGCCTCGTAGATGCGATGGCCTTCGGGCGTGAGCGCGAAGCCCGCGCGCCCGCGCCGGCACAGCGTCAGGCCCAGGCGCTCCTCCAGGTCCTTCATATGGCGGCTCAGCGTGGAGCTGCCGATGTTCAGCTCCAGCTCGGCAGCCGACATGCCGCCGCACTCGACCACGGCCTTGAACACGCGCAGCAGGCGCAGGTCCATGTCGCCCAACTGGCCCAGCGCGGCGCGCGCGCGCCCGTCCCGCGCCGGGCGGCCTGGGGTGCTGTCCATCGAAAAATCCGCCATCGCCCTTCGCCTCCCGGTGCCCGCCTGAACCGGCCACCACTACAGGGGAGCCACTATAGGCGAGCACCAGGGCGGCGACGGCCATGGATTCCCACAATGCGCGCTCTCCGGACCCGGACCGGCAAGCCCCCGCTCACTTGCAGAAATCCGCAAGTGAACCTCGATATCACGCACTTCGAGAAATCAAAAGGCACGATCACAATGGGCCGGTTCCTTTATTTCTTTCCCGGCCCGAGGAGATCACCATGACCCTGGTTCCCACCGAACAAGGCGCTGCAGCCGCCACGCGCACCGATGCCGCCTGGCTTGACGCCCACTGGATGCCCTTCACCGGCAACCGCGAGTTCAAGGCGCGCCCGCGCATGATCACCAGCGCCCAGGGCGCCTACTACACCGATGCCGACGGCCGCAAGATCTTCGACGGCCTGTCGGGCCTGTGGTGCTCGGGCCTGGGCCATGGCCGCCGCGAGATCGCCGAAGCCATCGGCCGCGCGGCCCAGCAGCTGGACTATGCGCCGGCCTTCCAGTTCGGCCACCCGGCCTCGTTCGCGCTGGCCAACAAGATCAAGGAGCTGACGCCTGCAGGCCTGGACCATGTGTTCTTCACGGGCTCGGGCTCGGAGGCGGCCGACACGGCACTGAAGATGGCACGCGCCTACTGGCGCGCCAAGGGCCAGGGCGGCAAGACCCGGCTGATCGGGCGCGAGAAGGGCTACCATGGCGTGAACTTCGGCGGCATCTCCGTCGGCGGCATGGTGGGCAACCGCAAGACCTTCGGCCAGGGCGTGGAGGCCGACCACCTGCCGCACACGCAGCCGGCGCTGGGGTCCTTCCACAAAGGCATGCCCACCACCGATGGCCGCGCGCTGGCCGACCGGCTGCTGGACCTGATCGCCCTGCATGACGCCAGCAACATTGCGGCCGTCATCGTCGAGCCCTTCTCGGGCTCGGCCGGCGTGGTGATTCCGCCGGCCGGCTACCTGCAGCGCCTGCGCGATATCTGCACGCAGAACAACATCCTGCTGATCTTCGACGAGGTCATCACGGGCTTTGGCCGCTGCGGCGCCATGACGGGGGCCGAGGCTTTCGGCGTCACGCCCGACATCATGAACATCGCCAAGCAGGTGACCAATGGCGCCCAGCCCCTGGGCGCCGTGGTGGCCAGCAAGGAGATCTACGACACCTTCATGGCAGCGGGCGGCCCCGAGTACATGCTGGAGTTCCCGCACGGCTACACCTACTCGGCCCACCCCATTGCCTGCGCAGCAGGCGTGGCCGCGCTGGACCTGCTGCAGCGCGAGGACGGCCCGGGCCGCGTGCGCGCGCTGGCCCCGTTCTTCGAGCAGGCCGTGCACAGCCTCAAGGGAGCAAAGCATGTGGCCGACATCCGCAACTTCGGCCTGGCTGCGGGCTTCACCATCGAGTCGCTGCCCGGCGAGCCGGCCCGCCGTCCCTACGAGATCGCCATGAAGTGCTGGGACAAGGGCTTTTACGTGCGCTACGGCGGCGACACCATCCAGATCGCGCCGCCCTTCATCAGCGAGAAGGCCGAGATCGAGCGGCTGGTCAGCGCCCTGGGCGATGCCCTGACGGAAACGAACTGAGCATCTCCGGCACATGAGAAAAGCCCCTGGGCCGTGAGGCCGCAGGGGCTTTTTACATGGCAATGGCAAGGCTGCGGAATCAGTCCAGCGTGATGCCCGCGTTCTTGATCACATCGCGCCACTTGTCCACTTCCACGCGCAGGAACTGGGCCGAGGCATCGGGCTTGAGGCCCGAGGGCAGCACGCCCATGGCGTCCAGCTTTTCCTTGACCTCGGGCGCGGGCAGGGCCTTGGCGATCTCGGCGTAGAGCCGGTCCACGATGGGCTTGGGCGTGCCTGCGGGCACGGCCGCGAGGAACCAGGCATCGGCCGTGAAGTCCTTGAGGCCGGCCTCGGACATGGTGGGCACGTCGGGCATGGACTGCAGACGCTCGTTGTGGGCCACGGCCAGCGCGCGCACCTTGCCGGCCTTGAGCTGCGCGGCAATCGTCACGGCCGTGAGAAAGCCGAAGTCGGTCTCACCGGCTGCCAGCGACACCACGGAAGGCGCGCTGCCCTTGTAGGGCACGTGGCCGATCTTGACCTTGGCCTGCATGGCATACAGCTCGGCGCCCAGGTGGTTGGGGCCGCCCGTGCCCGACGAGGGGTAGTTGAGCTTGCCGGGCTGGGCCTGGGCCGCCGCCGTCAGCTCCTTGAGCGAGTGGAACGGGCTTTGCGCGCCCACGGTGAGCACCAGCGGGCTGCGTGCCACCAGGCTGATGGGCGCGAAGTCGCGCAGCGGGTCATAGGGCAGCTTGGTGTACAGGCCCTTGGCCATGGCCATGCAGCCCACATCGCCCAGCACCACGGTGTAGCCATCGGCCGGCGCCTTGGCCACCAGGTCGCAGCCGATGGTGCCGTTGGCGCCGGGCTTGTTGTCCACCACCACCGTGGTGTGCATGCTCTCGCCCATCTTTTGCGCCAGCAGGCGGCCCAGGATGTCGGTGGAGCCGCCAGGCGCAAAGGGCACGACCAGGCGAATGGTCTTGGACGGATAGCTGCCTGCGCCCTGGGCATGGGCGAGGGGCGCCGCCAGCGTGGCCGCCAGCGCCAGGCCGCCGGCCAGGGCGCGCCACAGGGCAGGGGTACGGGAAGATGCGAAAGGGGTTTGTCTCATGCTGTTGTCTCGTGAGGGGGTGGAATGCGTGAAGGCCGAGCGCGCGGCAGCATACCAGCAGCGGGCGGCGCGAAACGCGTGGCCTGGGCCGGCAATGACCGGCGCGGGACAGTTCAGGAGGCCGCGCGCTTGCGTGCGGCGGCGGGACGCGCCGACGGTGACTTGGCGGGCGCCTTCGGAGCCGCCTTTGCGGTGGTCTTCGCGACGGCTTTTGCGGCGGTCTTTGCGGCCGGCCTTGCCGTTGTTGTTGGCGCTGCTTTTGCTGCCGGTTTCGGTGCCTTTTTTGGTGCAGTCCTCGGCACTGCCATCGCAGGCTTTTCCAGCGGCTGCACGGCGCGTTGCGGACGCGGGCTGCGCAGGCTGTCGGCATCCAGGATGAGCCGCCCCTGAATGCGGCCCTTCATGCGCTTGACGCTGCTGGCTGCATCCCGCATGTGCTGCTGCATCAGCGCATGCACCTTCACGGCATCGCGTTCGCGTGCGGCCTGCACGATGTCGCGGTGGATCCGGGCATTGGCCTCGCCAAAGCGACGGTGCTCGGACTGGGGCGTGCGGTTGGCGAAGACGATGAGCTGGCGAATCATCTCGTTGATGAGCTCGCAGGTGAAGCGCAGGAAGGGGTTGGGGTTGGCCGCGGCAAGGATGTCGTGGAAGTTCACGTCCTCGCGCCGCTGGCTGACCAGGTCCTCGCTGCTTTGCGTGGGGTCGCAGCAGGCGATGCTGTGCTCCAGCGCGTCGAAATCCGCCTCGGTCAGATGCGGTACGGCGCCTGCCGCCAGCTCGGGCTCCAGCATCTGGCGCACCGTGTAGATGTCGTCGATGGTCACCTCCTGGAAGAACAGGTAGTTCTGCATGAACTGCAGCGTGCGGTCCAGCGGCACCTCGACGACCGTGCCACCGCCCGAAGGGCCGGTGGAGATGGTGATCAGCCCCTGCACTTCCAGCGATTTGAGGGCCTCGCGGATCGTGCCCTTGCTGACCTGGAACTGTGCCTGCAGCTCGCTTTCGCGCGGCAGGCGGTCGCCGGGGCTGAGGTTCTTTTCGGTGATCAGGCGCTTGATCTCCTGGGCCACGAGATCCGGGCGCTTGAGCTGCCGGATTGCCAGGGAGGGCGACTTGGGTGTATCCATTGTTGTGTTCTCCGGAAGGGCACCGGATCGTGTCCGCGCCCAGTCTGAATGCGGGTTTGGTGCAGTATGCACCGCCATGGCGCGTGGCCGTGCCCGCCTAGGGTTAGCACGCGCCCTATTTCTTCTATTTATCACTATAAATATGAATCAAGGAGCCTGCACGCACCCATTTCGACTGGCATGCAACTTGCTCTGAAAAGCGTACCCGGGCCGCAGCGCCTTCAGTCCCCATCACGGAGATCCCATGCAACGTCGTCACCTCCTGCAACTCTCGGCACTGGGCGCATTGCCCGCATCGCTGGGCCTGGGCCGCAGCGTCTGGGCGCAGTCCAAGGACAGCATCCAGTTCGCCTGCCCCGTGCCCATGTCGGGCGCCTTCGCGGCCAACGGCAAGTACGCGGACCTGGGCATGAAGCTGGCCATCGAGCAGTACGGCAAGGCGCTGGGCCGCCCGCTGGCCTACACCGTGCTGGACACCGAGGGCAAGCCCGCCACGGCCGTGCGCAAGCTGCAGGAGTCTTCGCAGCAGCAGGGCACGCGCTTCTTCGCAGGCGGCATCCTGTCGTCGGAGGCGCTGGCCATGGGCAAGGAGGCCGAGAAGGCCGGCGGCATCTTCATCACCACCGCAGGCGCCGACGAGATCACGGGCAAGGACTGCAACAGCGCCACCTTCCGCTGGTCGGCGCCCACCTTCGGCGCCATCGAGCAGACCGTGCGCCCGCTGGTCGAATCCCTGCCCAAGGCCAAGCGCTGGTACACCATCACGCCGCAGTACGTATTCGGCGACGGCCTGCTGACGGCGGCCAAGAACATCTTCAAGGAAAAGGGCATCGAGCATGTGGGCAACAGCTACCACTCGCTGACC
This sequence comes from Delftia sp. JD2, assembly GCF_001682645.1. Classification (NCBI taxonomy): domain Bacteria; kingdom Pseudomonadati; phylum Pseudomonadota; class Betaproteobacteria; order Burkholderiales; family Comamonadaceae; genus Delftia; species Delftia sp. JD2. The sequence goes on along the minus strand of NZ_LFJT01000001.1, from coordinate 238,066 downwards.
GAAAAGGAGTTCAGCGGCTACCTGACCAATGCCGTGGCCGCCAAGCCCGACGTGCTGCTGCTGCTGAACTTCGGCGCCCAGTCCTCGGACACGCTGCGCCAGGCCATCAGCTTCGGCATGAACAAGAACATGACCATCCTGATCGCCTGGGCCTCGGGGCTGGAGCAGTTCGAATCGCTGGGCGCAGACCTGTGCGACGGCGTGTACTTCGGCGCCCAGTACTGGCACACGGTGGACACGCCGCTCAACCGCGATCTGGTGCAGCGCTGCAACGACAAGTTCAAGGCCAATCCCAACTACAGCCTGGCCGGCCACTACATCTGCACCAAGCTGATGATCGACGCCATCATCAAGGCCGGCACGGCCGACCCCAAGGCCGTGGTCGCCGCGCTGGAAGGCATGAAGTACCAGGGCCTGACGGGCGAGGAAGAAGTGCGCAAGGCCGACCACCAGGTGCTCAAGAGCTACTACCTGCTCAAGGGCAAGGCCAAGTCCAAGATGAAGAACAAGGACGACTACGTGGATGTGGTCAGCTCCGGCAAGTCCTTCCTGCCCGTAGATCAGACCGGCTGCAAGCTGGCTTGAGATGGAAGGCACCCCCTGAGGCGCTGCGCGCCTTCCCCCTCTCCTTCGGGAGGGGGACGACACCCTCGCGGCGGGGCGGCCCTTGCTCGGTGTCCCCGAGTTGGGCCATGCCGGTTCAAGGGCTCAGCCCTGTGTCGCACGGGGTTCAAACCATCGCGCATTCCGCGCCGCCTCCTTCGTCCATCGTTTCGGACCCTGTATGAGCATCTATCTGCTTCAGACCATCAACGGGATCGGCATAGGCATGCTGTATTTCCTGTTGGCCGTGGGCCTGTCCATCGTTTTCGGCCTGCTGCGTTTCGTGAATTTCGCGCACGGTGCCTTCTACCTGCTGGGCGCCTATTTCTGCTACCAGATGACGCGCTGGGGCATGAGCTTCTGGCTGTCCCTGGTCGTGGTGCCGCTGGCCGTTGGCGCGCTGGGCTGGCTGGTGGAAAAGCTCATGCTGCGCCATGTGTATGCCAAGGCGCATGAGTTCCACATCATCGTCACCGTGGGCCTGGCCCTGGTGGTGCAGGAGCTGGTGATCGTGCAATGGGGCCCGCTGGGCGACAGCGTGGCCGTGCCCGATCTGCTGCAGGGCGTGGTGATGTGGGGCAGCTTCGTCTATCCCAAGTACCGGCTGTTCGTGATCGGCTTCACCGCCGTGCTGGCCGTGCTGCTGTGGTGGCTGCTGGAGGGCACGCGGCTGGGCAGCGCGGTGCGCGCGGGCAGCGAATCGACCGAGATGGTGTCCCTGCTGGGCGTGAACGTGCTGCGCATCTTCAGCCTGGTGTTCGCGCTGGGCGCGGCCACGGCGGCGCTGGCCGGCGTGCTGGCTGCGCCCATACGCGGCGCCGAGCCCTTCATGGGCGTGGAGGCGCTGGGCGTGGCGTTCGTGATCGTGGTCGTGGGCGGGCTGGGCAGCTTCGGCGGCGCCCTGGTCGGCGGCCTGCTGATCGGCATCGTGCAAAGCGTGATGAGCACGCTGTGGCCCGAGGGCGCGCGCCTGATGATCTACGTGGCCATGGCCGCCGTGCTGCTGCTGCGACCCCATGGCCTGCTGGGCCGCAAAGGATGAAGACCATGACCAGGCATTCCCATCTCCTTCTCGCGCTGGCCATCGTGGTCGCCATGCCGCTGTGCATGCAGTCGGGCTCGCTGGCCAGCGAGGTGCTGATCTTCGGCCTCGCGGCCATGGGCTGCAATCTGCTGCTGGGCTACACGGGGCTGCTGTCCTTCGGGCAGGGCATCTTCTTCGGCCTGGGCAGCTACACCATCGCCCTGCTGCTGACGCGCTGGCCCCTGCCCATGCCGCTGGCCCTGCTGGCCGCCACGGCCATGGGGGCCGTGGGCGCGGCCATCGTCGGCTGGGTGGCCATACGCCAGCGCGGCACCTACTTCGTGATGCTGACCCTGGCGTTTGCGCAGATGTTCTATTTTCTGGCCTACTCGGCCACGGACATCACCGGCGGCGACAACGGCCTGCTCGATGTGCCCCGCCCCGCACTCGCGGTGGCCGGCCAGACGCTGTGGCCGCTGGCCACGCCCTGGCAGTACTACGGCTTTGTGGCCGTGCTCTTTCTGGTGGTGTTCTGGCTGCTGCGCCGCGTCTGCGACTCCATGTTCGGCCGCACCCTGCTGGCCGTGCGCGACAACGAGGAGCGCGCCGCCGCCGTGGGCTACGACCTGAGGCTGCTCAAGCTGCAGGCCTTCGTGATCTCGGGCGCGGTCACGGGCCTGGCCGGCGCGCTGCACGCCATGATGACGGGCATCGCCCCGCTGTCCAACGCCGAGTACCACACCAGCGAAATGATCCTGGTGATGACCGTGATCGGCGGCACGGGCAACCTGCTGGCCTCGGTGCTGGGCGCGGCCTTCTATGTGCTGCTGGGCGACTGGCTGTCCACCCTGTGGCCGCGCTGGCTGCTGCTGCTGGGCGTGGTGCTGATGATCGTGAGCCTGGGCCTGCAGCGCGGCCTGTGGGGCCTGGGCGAGAGCCTGTGGGCCCTGGTGCGCCGCAAAGGGCCGGCAGATGCCGAGGCGGCCGCTGCAGAAACCAAAGGAGGCCAGGCATGAGCGCCGCAGCATCTCCCATCCTGCTCGAAGCCGTGGGCGTCGAGAAACGCTATGACAAGTTCGTCGCCCTGGGCGGCGTGGACCTCAAGGTCCGCGCCCACACCGTGCACTCGGTGATCGGCCCCAACGGCGCGGGCAAGACCACGCTGTTCCACATGCTCACGGGCACCAAGAGCGTGAGCGGCGGACGCATCGTCTTCGACGGCCACGACGTGACGCGCGAGCCCGACCACCGCCGCGTGCGCCGTGGCATGGCACGGTCCTTTCAGGTCACCAGCCTGTTCCTGACCCTGCCCGTGCGCGAGAACCTGCGCCTGGCCGCGCAGGGCGTGGCCCCCGCCAGGGCCCTTGACTGCTGGAACGCGCCCGTGGGTGCTCGCGCCCTGGCCGATACCGTGGCCAGCGTGCTCTCGCGCCTGGGCCTGGAGCGCCACGCGGACACGCCGGCCGGCAACCTCTCGCACGGCCAGCAGCGGCGGCTGGAGGTGGGCATGGCCCTGGCCGCACGGCCCAAGGCCATCTTCCTGGACGAGCCGACCTCGGGCATGGGCATCGACGACCTGGACGAGATGAAGCGCCTGATCCAGGGCCTCAGGGACGAGCACACCGTGGTCCTCATCGAGCACAACATGAACATCGTCATGGACATCTCCGACACCATCACCGTCATGCAGCAAGGCCGCGTGCTGGCCGAAGGACTGCCCCACGAGATCCGCGCCGACGAGCGCGTGCGCAGCGCCTATCTGGGCAACATGATCACGGGAGGAAAGGCATGAGCGGTCCCCTGCTTTCGGTCGAGGGCATACACGCCCACTACGGCAAGAGCCATGTGCTGCAGGGCGTGTCGCTGCAGGTGCAGGACGGCGAGCTGGTCACGCTGCTGGGCCGCAACGGCGCGGGCAAGACCACCACGCTCAAGTCCATCGCGGGGGTGATGCAGCCCTCGCAGGGGCAGATCCGCTTCGGCGGTGAACCCGTGCACCGGCTGGCCACGCACCAGGTGGCCCAGCGCGGCATCTGCCTGGTGCCAGAGCACCGCGGCATCTTCAAGCTGCTCACGGTGGAGGAGAACCTGCTGCTGGGCCAGCGCAAACGCTCGCCCTGGCAACTGGCCGACATCTACCGCATCTTCCCGCGCCTCAAGGAGCGGCGCGGCAACGGCGGTGGCCAGCTGTCGGGCGGCGAGCAGCAGATGCTGGCCATAGGCCGCGCCCTGATGAACGCGCCGCGCCTGCTCATGCTGGACGAGCCCGTCGAGGGCCTGGCGCCCGTGATCGTGGAGGAGATCGTGGCCCAGCTCAAGACCATCAAGGCCGCTGGCGTGGCGATCTTGCTGGTGGAGCAGAACCTGGAGGTCTGCACCCAGCTGGCCGACCGCCACTACATCATCGAACAGGGTGCGATTGCGCACGAGGCAGGCAATGCCGCTTTCCTGGCCGATGACGCCATCAAGGACCGGTATCTCGGTGTAGGGATCGCCTGATCCACCGCCTTTCGCATTCCCAGGAGTCATTCATGGATCTCAGTACCCCTCTTGCAGCCACCGCCGTTGCGGCCGGGCTGCGCACCGACGGCGCCCGCCTGTGGCAATCGCTGATGGACCTGGCGCGCATAGGCGCCACACCCAAGGGCGGCGTGTGCCGCCTGGCGCTGACGGACCTGGACCGCCAGGGGCGCGATCTCTTCGTGCAGTGGGCGCGCGAGGCCGGCTGCAGCATCCGCGTCGATGCCATCGGCAACATCTTCGCGCGCCGCGCGGGCCTGGACGATGCGCTGCCGCCCGTGATGACGGGCAGCCACATCGACACCCAGCCCACGGGCGGCAAGTTCGACGGCAACTACGGCGTGCTGGCCGGGCTGGAGGTGCTGCGCACGCTCAACGATGGCGGCGTGCGCACGCGCGCCCCGGTGGAGGTGGCCGTGTGGACCAACGAGGAAGGCTCGCGCTTCGTGCCCGTGATGATGGGCTCGGGCGTGTTCGTCAATGCCTTCACGCTGGAGCATGCGCTGGCCCAGCGCGATGCCCAGGGCGTGAGCGTGGACGAGGCGCTGCGCGCCATCGGCTATGCCGGGCCGGCCGGCCCGGCGCCTGCGGTGGGCGCGTATTTCGAAGCCCATATCGAGCAGGGTCCGGTGCTGGAAAACCATGAACGCGTGATCGGCGTGGTCAGCGCCGCGCTGGGCCAGCGCTGGTACGACGTCAGCGTGCAGGGCATGGAGGCCCATGCCGGCCCCACGCCCATGGAGCTGCGCCACGACGCGCTGCTGGCCGCCAGCTGCATCGTGGCCGAGGTCAACCGCATCGCCCTGGACCGCTTGCCGCATGCGCGCGGCACCGTGGGATCGCTGGAGGTGTTTCCCAACTCGCGCAACGTGATCCCGGGCGGGGTCAAGCTCAGCGTGGACCTGCGCGCGCCGGACGACGGCCAGTTGCTGGACATGGACGCCGCACTGCGCGCGGCCTGCGAGCGCATTGCCGCCGCGCGTGGCGTGACCATTGGCGTGGAGCAGGTCGTCTACTTCCCGCCCCAGCCCTTCACGCCGCACCTGGTGGAGGCCGTGCGCACCAATGCCGCCGACCTGGGCTACAGCGCCATGGACGTGGTCAGCGGCGCGGGCCACGATGCCGTCTACCTGGCGCGCGTGGCGCCTGCCGCCATGATCTTCGTGCCCTGCGCCGACGGCATCAGCCACAACGAGATCGAGGATGCCGAGCCCGCCCACCTGGAGGCCGGCTGCAACGTGCTGCTGCGCGCCATGCTGGCGGCCGCGGGCGTGGTGCAGGCAGCGGACGGCGGGGTGCCGGCATGAAGATCCTGATCGCCCGGCTCAACCACGAGACCAATACCTTCTCGCCCGTGCCCACGCCCATCGAGGCGTTTGTGCCCACCTATGGCGAGGCCGCCTATTCGGCCAACAAGGGCATGCGCACGGCCATGGCCGCCTTCATCGACCTGGCCGAGGCGGCGGGCGCCACCCTGGTCACGCCGGTATCGGCCACCTCCAATCCCAGCGGCCCCGTGCATGCGGCCGCCTACGACGAACTCACGCGCCGCATCGTGGCGGCCGCGCCGGGCTGCGATGCCATCTTGCTGGACCTGCACGGCGCCATGGTGGCCGAGAACAGCGCCGACGGCGAAGGCGACCTGCTCGAACGCGTGCGCGCCGCCGCACCCGGCGTGCCCGTTGGCGTGGCGCTGGACCTGCACGGCAACATCACCGAAAAAATGGTGGGCAATGCCGATGTGATGGTGGGCTTCAAGACCTATCCGCACATCGACATGTACGAGACCGGCGAGCACGCGGGCCGGCTGCTGCTGGACATGCTGGCCGGCCGCGCGCGCTACGCCGTGTGCTGGCACCGCCTGCCCCTGATGAGCCACACGCTGCGCAGCACCACGCTGGACGGCCCCATGCTGGACGCCGTGAACGCAGCGCGCGCCCTGGAAGCGGAGGGCCTGCCCGCGGTCTCGGTGTTCGGCGGCTTCTCGCTGGCCGACATCGCCGCGCCCTGCGTGAGCGTGGTCGCCACCTGCAGGACCGACGAGCGTGCGGCCACCCAGGCGAGCGTGGACGCGCTGGCCGCCCGGATCTGGCAGCGCCGCGCCGACTTCATCTACCGCAGCGAGCCGCTGGCCGATTCGCTGCGCCGCGCCCAGGCCCTGGCCGAAGGCGCCCACCGCCCCGTGCTGCTGCTCGACCATGGCGACAACTGCATGTCCGGCGGCACCTGCGACACCATGGACGTGCTGCAGACCGCGCTGGAGCTGGGCCTGTCAGGCATTGCCGTGGGCCCGCTGTGCGACCCCGAGGCCGTGGCCTCGCTCACGGCGGCGGGCGAAGGCGCCGAAGTGGAGATCGCGCTGGGCAACAAGGTATCGCTCGAAGGCATAGGCCTGCACAAGCAGCCGCTGCGGCTGCGCGGCACGGTGCGCGCCGTCAGCGACGGCGCCTACACGGTCAGCGGCCCCATCTACACGGGCCAGCGCTGCCACATGGGCCGCACGGTCTGCCTGGACACGGGCGCAGCGCAGATCGTGATCACCGAGCAGACGCACGAGCCCTGGGACCTGGGCGTGTTCCACTGCGTGGGCATGGACCCGACGCGCTTTCGCTTCGTGCTGCTCAAGTCGCGCATGTACTGCCGGCCCGTCTTCGTGCCGCTGTCGGCCGGCCTGGTCGAGTGCGACAGCCCCGGCGTGACCACCTCGGACTATTCGCGCTTTCCGTTCGCCCGGGTCAGCCGCCCGGTGTTTCCGCTGGACGCCATGTGATTGCCCGGCTTTGCGGCGGCGCGCAAGCAAAGACCGCCGCCGCCGCGGGGCATTGGGCAACCAGGCATCACAACAGTTTCACAGCAGGGCCCGGCTATTGCCTGTCGGCCTACAATCGGTTCCCCCCTACCTCGGCCGACGGCACGCGGGCTGATCCGCGCGTGCGTTGGCCATGCCTTCGCTGGAGACGCTTGATGTCCGACAACACGGCCCCGACCCCTTCCGATAAACGTGCCCAGCTGCGCCGTGCCGCACTCGAATACCACGAGTTTCCCAAGCCCGGCAAGTTGACCATCGTGCCGACCAAGCCCATGGCCAACCAGCATGACCTGGCCCTGGCCTACTCGCCCGGCGTGGCAGCGCCCTGCGAAGAGATCGTCAAGGACCCGGCCGCCGCCTTCAAGTACACGGCGCGCGGCAACCTGGTGGCCGTGATCTCCAACGGCACCGCCGTGCTGGGCCTGGGCGACATCGGCGCCCTGGCCTCCAAGCCGGTGATGGAAGGCAAGGCCGTCCTGTTCAAGAAGTTCGCGGGCGTGGACGTCTTCGACATCGAGATCAACGAGAAGGACCCGCAAAAGCTGGTCGATGTGATCGCCGCGCTGGAGCCCACCTTCGGCGCCATCAACCTGGAAGACATCAAGGCACCCGAGTGCTTCTTCGTGGAGCGCGAGTTGCGCCGCCGCCTGAAGATCCCCGTCTTCCACGATGACCAGCACGGCACGGCCATCACCGTGGCAGCGGCCATGGTCAACGCGCTCAAGGTGGCCGGCAAGAAGATCGAGGAGGTCCGTCTCGTGGCCTCGGGCGCGGGCGCCGCTGCCTTGGCCTGCCTGAACCTGCTGCTCAAGGTCGGCCTGCGCCGCGAGAACGTGTTCGTCACCGACCTGGCCGGCGTGGTCTACGAGGGCCGCACCGAGCTGATGGACGAGGACAAGGCCCAGTTCGCGCGCGCCACCGAGCTGCGCACGCTGGGCCAGGTCATTGAAGGCGCCGACGTCTTCCTGGGCCTGTCGGCTGGCGGCGTGCTCAAGCAGGACATGGTGGTCAAGATGGCCGCGCGTCCGGTGATCTTCGCGCTGGCCAACCCCAACCCCGAAATCATCCCCGAAGACGTGAAGGCCGTGCGCAGCGACGCCATCATCGCCACGGGCCGCTCGGACTACCCCAACCAGGTCAACAACGTCCTGTGCTTCCCGTACATCTTCCGGGGTGCCCTGGACTGCGGCGCGACCACCATCACCACCGAGATGGAAATCGCCACCGTCCACGCCATCGCCGAGCTGGCCCAGGCCGAGCAAAGCGAGGAAGTGGCGGCCGCCTACGTGGGCGAGCAGCTGACTTTCGGCCCTGAGTACCTGATCCCCAAGCCCTTCGATCCGCGCCTGATGATGAAGATCGCATCGGCCGTGGCCCAGGCTGCCGCCGAGTGCGGCGTGGCCCAGCGCCCGATCCAGGACATGGATGCCTACCGCGCCCACCTGCAGACCTTCGTCTACGCCTCGGGCACCATGATGAAGCCGCTGTTCGCCGCGGCCAAGAAGGCCGCCAAGAAGCGCGTGGCCTACGCCGAGGGCGAGGAAGAGCGCATCCTGCGCGCCACGCAGATCGTGGTGGACGAGCGCATTGCGCGCCCCACGCTGATCGGCCGCCCGGCCATCATTGCCCAGCGCATCGAGAAATTCGGCCTGCGCCTGAAGGAAGGCACGGACTACGACGTGGTCAACGTCGAGCACGACGAGCGCTACCGCGACTTCTGGCAGACCTACCACCGCATGACCGAGCGCAAGGGCATCACCGTGCCCATCGCCCGGATCGAGATGCGCCGCCGCCTGACCCTGATCGGCTCCATGCTGCTGCACAAGGGCGAAGTCGATGGCCTGATCACCGGCACCTGGGGCCAGACATCGCACCACCTGCAGTATGTGGACCAGGTGATCGGCCGCCGCGCCGGCGTGCAGACCTATGCCTGCATGAACGGCCTGCTGCTGCCCGACCGCCAGGTCTTCCTGGTGGACACCCACGTCAACTACGACCCCACGGCCGAGCAGCTGGCCGAGATCACCATCATGGCCGCCGAGGAAATGATGCGTTTCGGCGTCAAGCCCAAGGCCGCCCTGCTGTCGCACTCCAACTACGGCTCCAGCAACCAGCCCAGCGCCGTCAAGATGCGCCAGACCCTGGAGCTGCTGCGCGAGCAGGCCCCGTGGCTGGAAGTGGACGGCGAGATGCACGGCGACGTGGCCCTGGACGGCAAGGCCCGCGCCCAGCTCATGCCCAACAGCACGCTGCTGGGCAACGCCAACCTGCTGGTCATGCCCAACATCGACGCGGCCAACATCAGCTACAACCTGCTCAAGCAGGCCGCTGGCGGCGGCATTGCCATCGGCCCCGTGCTGCTGGGCGCCGCCCGTCCCGTGCACATCCTCACTCCGAGCACGACGGTGCGCCGCATCGTCAACATGACGGCGCTGACGGTGGCGGACGCTAACGCTAATCGGTAAGCACCCCTGAGCGGCTTCGCCGCTTCCCCCTCTCTCGCTTCGCGGGAGGGGGACGACACCCTCGCTGCGGGGCGGCCCTTGCTCGGTGTCCCTCGTTTTGGCCGCGCGCGCTTTTTTTGACAACGGGCGGCATCTGCATTGAATAGCAGGCAACTCAGGCGCAGAGTTGCCTTCTCACTGTTCAATCCCCAGACATTTCCTTGGTCAAGCTGCCTGTTTTTTGGGCAGAACTTGCATTTTGAGGGGTGTTCCGTCACACTAGCGGGTCGAGATTTCAGGGCTTCCCTGGATTTCTGAAAGGTGTAGTTGATGCTGAAGGCAGCCGCCGCCAAGGCGTACCAGTCCGGTCTAGCGCTCATCGTCGGGGCCGCCTTTGTGCTGTCGCCCTCGCTCGCTGATGCGCGCCGCTCGGCGCCCGAGAGCGTGGAGACGACAGCGGCCGTGGCCACCGTCTCCCTATCCGAGTTGCCGCGCGAAGGCCGTTCCACGTATACGCTGATCCTGCGCGGCGGGCCTTTTGCCCACGACAAGGACGGCACGGTGTTCGGCAACCGCGAGCGCATCCTGCCGCGCCAGTCGCGCGGCTATTACCGTGAGTACACGGTGCGCACGCCCGGTTCGCGTGACCGTGGAGCCCGCCGCATCGTCTGCGGCGGAGAGCCCCAGCAGCCCGATGCCTGCTACTACACCAGCGACCACTACAGCAGCTTTCGCAAGATCATCGAATGACCTCGACCCAGTCTCTACAGCCAGTTCGACCCTCCGTGTCCGACGCAGTGCGCTGGCAGGGGTCTGCATTTCATCCACAGCCCAGGGATGCCGAAGGCCATGAGCCCGTCCCCGCAGGCCACATCCACGTTAGAGAAAGAGCCACGGAGATGGATGCACCACTTCGTAAGATCCCCGACACCCCTTTGCGGAACGTGCGCGCCAACATCGTGCAGTCGATCCGCGCCTACAGGGTGGAGGATCTGCAACAGGCGGCCGAGACGCTGGGGTGCCATTTTCTGTATGCCAACCTGGCCCATGCGCAGACCAAGGCCGATATCCTGGAACTGCTGGCCACGCAGTTCTTCTTCCCCGCGCATTTCGGCAAGAACTTCGACGCGCTCTACGACTGCCTGACCGACCCCATCCACAAGGCCGGCCCGCAGCCGGGCTTCGTGCTCGTGCTCGACCAGATCCCGACCACGCCCAAGTTCGACAAGGAAGTGCGCGAGCAGCTGCTGGACAGCTTCCGCGACGCGGCCGAGTACTGGGCCGAGCGCAAGATTCCGTTCCGCTGCTTCTACTCGTTCCTGTAAGCGCAGGACATTGATGGCCCAGAGCCCACAGCGCCCAATCGGGTGCTGTGGGCTCTGCAGTCGCTGGGCGCCGCCTGTGCCTAGGCGCGCGTGAACCGGGCGGCGAGTGCCTCGTATTCGGACACCGGCACTTCCTCGGCGCGGCGCTGCAGGTCGAATTCCCCGTCAAAGCCCTTGGCTTCCAGCCAGCGTCCCAGCGTGTTGCGCAGGATCTTGCGCCGCTGGCTGAAGGCCACCTGCACCATCTCCTCCAGCAGCTTCGCGTCCAGGGCCGCCGGCGACTCGCGCGGGACCATGCGCACGACGGCGCTGTCCACCTTGGGCGGCGGATTGAAGCTCTCGGGCGGCACGTACAGCACGCTCTCCATCGCATAGCGCCACTGCAGCATGACCGTCAGCCGCCCATAGGCGGCCGTGGAGGGCGACGCCACCATGCGGTCGATGACCTCCTTTTGCAGCATGAAATGCTGGTCCTCGACCACGTCCACCTGCTCGAGCAGATGAAAGAGGATGGGGCTGGAGATGTTGTAGGGCAGGTTGCCCGCAATGCGCAGCTTGGGCACGCCCAGGCGCGCGGCAATGGCACGGAAGTCCACCTTGAGCACGTCGGACTCGACCACGTCGAGCTGCTCGTGCAGGCGCAGGCGCACGGCCAGGTCGCGGTCCAGCTCGATCACGGTGAGCCGGCCCAGGCGTTCGACCAGGGGCTGGGTCAGGGCCATCAGGCCCGGCCCGATCTCGACCATGGACTGGCCCGGCCGGGGGTCGATGGCGCTCACGATGCCGTCGATGATGCCGTCATCGGTCAGGAAGTTCTGGCCGAAGCGTTTGCGAGGAATGTGTTTCATAGAAAAAGCAAGGCGGTGCGCCATGGCACCGCCTTCCATTGTGGACTGCCGCAGCCACAGCTGCTCGGGGGGTGTCTTATTGCGGAGGCTCGCGGTACTCGACGTAGGCGCGGCCACGCAGCTCCTGGAGCCAGGTCTGGTAGTCGGTTTCGAGCTTGCGCTCGCGCACCACGTTGCGAACCATGTCGCGCTGCTCGCGGGGCGTCAGCGCAGCCTGGCGGCGCTCGATGAGCTGGATCAGGTGCACACCGAAGCGCGAGACCAGCGGGTCGCTGACCTGGCCGGGCTGCAGCGCATTGAGCACCTGCTCGAACTCGGGCACGAACTGGCCGGGCGAGGCCCAGCCCAGGTCGCCGCCGTTGCGCGCGCTGCCGTCCTGCGAGAACTCGCGGGCCAGCGATTCGAAGCTGGCCTGGCCGCTGTCCACGCGGCGCTTGTAGTCGGCCAGGCGCTTGGCGGCATCGGCCTCGGTCATCTGGTCGCCAATGCGCAGCAGGATGTGGCGCGCATGGTTTTGCGTGACCACGGACGGCATGCCGGCCTGCGACTTCTCCAGTACCTTGAGCACGTGAAAGCCCGCGCCCGAACGGAAGGGGCCGACGATGCCGCCCTGCGCCGTCTGGCCCACGGCCTTGGTGAACAGCTCGGGATAGCGGTCCAGCGGGCGCATGCCCATGGCGCCGCCGCCCTGGCCGTCGGGCACATCGGAGAACTCCTTGACCACGGCCAGGAAGTCGCCTTGCGTGCGGGCGGCCTCGGCGGCCTGCTTGGCGCGGGCCTCGCGCTCGGCCACTTCGGCGGGGCTGGCGTTCTCGGGCACGGAAATCAGGATGTGGCCCAGGTTCACGGCGGCCGGTGCCTTGTCGGCACCGCCGCTGCGCTGCTCAGCCAGGTAGCGATCGATGTCGGCATCGGTGACGCGCACGCGGCCGTCCACATCGCGCTCGCGCAGACGTTGCAGCGTGATCTGGCGGCGCAGCTCTTCGCGGAACTGCTTTTCGTTCACGCCTTCGGCCCGCAGGCGGGACTGCAGGCCAGCCTTGTCCAGGCCGTTTTGCCGCGCCACATTGGTCAGCGCCTGGTCCACGGCGTAGTCATCCACGCGCAGGCCCGTGTCCTTGGCTTCCTGCAGCTGGGCCTTTTCGACGATCAGGCGCTCCAGCACCTCGCGGGCCAGCAGCGCCTCGGGCGGCATCTGGCCGCCCTGCTCGGCAATGTTCTGCGCCACGCGCGCCATGCGGGCACGCACTTCGTTGTTGGTCACCGGCTCGGAGTTGACCACGGCGACGATGTAATCGGCCGAGCGCACGCCTGCCTTGGCGCCGCGATCGCGCGACGAGGGCAGGTTGGTGGCGTCCAGCGCACGCGAGACGGAGGCATCGCCGGCCTGGGGCGCCCTGGACTGGCCCGGAACACGCAGGCCTTGCGCCTGGGCTGTGGTGGCCAGCAAGGCCAGCGCCACAGCGGCAGCTGCGCAGCAATGGGTCTGGGAAAGAAAACGCATGGGAGAGATGCCTTGCAAAAAGCGTGTTTGGAGCGTTGGCTCTAATCGTAGTTGGTGAAGCGGCTGGGAGGCGTCACGGACTCGCGCAGGTACTGGTAGCGCGGCACATTCTGCTTGAGGCTGCGCTGCGGGTCTGCACCCAGGCTCAGCCGCGAGAAGCCGACGAACTCAATCTGGAACAGCAGCCGGGTGTTGGACTGGGTGATGGAGCTTTGCAGGCGCTCCAGCACCACGCGGCCAATCCAGCAGCAGCCGTCGTACTCCAGCCCGACCACGGTATCGACGAGCTTGCGGTCCTTCAGGCTGTAGTTCAGCCGGCCCACCGTGTACCAGCGCCCGCCGCCCTGGCCACGGCCGGCACCCAGGTCGCGCCCCTTGTCGCCCCACAGGTCGTTGATGGGCCATTGCCAGCCCACGTCGACCAGCTTGCTGGCGTCGGTACGCGCCACGGTGTCGTACTGGGTACGGTAGGCCACGTTCACCGTGCGGTAGGAACTGGGGCTGTAGCGCGCGCCAAAGGTGGTACGCACCGAGCGGTTGAGGTCGCGGTTGTACTGGGTCGTGCCTTCGGTGGACCAGGCATCGGTCCAGTTGATGGCCGCACCCAGCAGCACGTCGGACAGGCGGCTGGTGGCCGGCACCTCGCCGGGCAGGATGACCTTCTGGTCGGAGAAACGCACGCGCTGCGCAATGCCGAAGCGCGCCTTTTCCGCACCCGTGGCCCCGTCGATCAGGCGCGTGGTCGCGCCCAGGGTCAGCAGGTGGTTGTCGGCAATGCGGTCCTGGCCGTTGTAGTCGTTCTCGGAGTAGATGCTCGCGAAGTTGAAGTCGTTGCGCGCCGTGTCATACAGCGGCAGAAAGCTCTGGTCGCGGTAGGGCGTGTAGGTGTAGAAGGCGCGCGGCTCGAAGGTCTGCAGCAGCTGGCGGCCGAACAGCGTGGTGTCGCGCTCGAACACCAGGCCGCTGTCCACGCTGACCGTGGGCAGCGTGCGCGAGGCATTGCGGCTGCCGTTGCTCATCAGGCTGTCCACCTGGTAGTTGCTGGTGTGCAACTGGATCCTGGGCGTGATGAAGGCGCCCGGCGACAGGAAGGGGCGGCTCACCTGGGCCAGCATGTAGCTGCGCTGGCCGTTGTTGTAGGTCATGCCGGCCAGGGGCTTGTCGATCTCGAAGCGCGTGGTGTCGGCCACAAAGCTGAAGTCCAGGCCGTGCGGCAGGTCCAGCGGCGTGTAGCGCCATTGCAGCTGCGGCTTCATGCCGTAGGGCGGGGCAATGGGCGCCGATGCATCCTGCATGGTCTGCCAGTACAGGGTGCGCAGGGTCAGCACATTGTCGCCACGCGCCCAGGACAGGTTCACATCGTTGGGCAGCAGGCGCTCGCGCAGCGTTTTGGCGGCCAGCGGGAAGTCGCGCCAGTAGTTGTCGTCGCTGACGCGGTTGAGGTTCATGTTCAACCCCAGGCCACCGATGGGCGAGTCGATGACGCCCCGGTGCTGCAGCGAGTAGGCCCAGCGGTCCCGGTCACGCTGGCGGTCGCCGGGCATGTAGGCCGCATAGGCCTCGCCCGAATAGGTCGGCTCCAGGTAGCGGAACTGGGCGCCCAGGTTGACGCCGCGCTTGCTCATGACCGAGGGATACAGGGTCATGTCGCGGTTGGGCGCAAGGTTCCAGTAGTAGGGCTGCGTGTATTCGATGCCGCTGAGCTTGTCCAGGCCCATGGTGGGAGGCAGCAGGCCCGACTTGCGCTTGTCCGACAGCGGAAAGCTCATGCGCGGCACGGGCAGCACGGTCACGCCCTTGAACTGCAGGGCCGCGCCCTCGGCCACGCCCACTTCCTCGGCCATATCGATGTGCAGGGTCCGGGCGCGCAGCATCCAGGCCGGCTCCCAGCTGGCCTCGTCGTCGCGCTGGCAGGTGGTGTAGGTGGCGTCGTGGACCACGGCATGGTCGCGGTCGATGAAGTCCACGCGCGAGGATTTGCCGTAGGCGCCATTGGCCAGGAAGCGATATCCGGCGTTGTCGAAAAAGCCCTTGAAGGCATCGACCTCCAGGTCCAGCTGCGAGCCCTCGTAGACATTGCCGGCCTGGTTGATGTGCACCGCGCCCGAGGCATTGACGCGGTCGTCGGGCACCTGGTATTCGAGCCGGTCGGCGCGGATCATGGTGTCGCCACGGCGCAGTTCGGCATTGCCCTCGACCACCGAGTTGATGTCCGGCTGGCCGCTGAGCGCGTCACCGCGCACATAGACGGGCTGCTGGGAGCGCACCGCCTCGGGATAGGTTTCCTGCATCAGCGTGCTGGGGCGCAGCGGGCGGACTTGCTGCAGCCGGCCTTCGTCGGCTGCAGCGGGCTGGGCCTGGGCCATGGTGGAGCCACCGGCCCATGCGAGAGCCACAAGCCAGGCCAGCGGGCGTACAGCGGGGCGCGCGGGCGCGCGGGCAGCCAGCGGATCGGGGAGCGGCGGTCGGAGGTACACGGTGGTCAACAGCGGCGGGTGGACAAAGGCGCAAGCCTAGCATCACCGCCGGGCATTCGCCGGGGTGGCGGTTTGTAGAATCGCGATTATCCATGAGCCATCCAAACACCCCCACGGCCGGCGTTGTCTGGGCCGACCCCGCCCGCCACGCCGCCTTCGACGCCTGGCTGGCCCCGCTGTCCGCCCGCCACGCGCTGCGCCCCGAAACCCTGCGCCCTGCCTCGGCCGATGCCAGCTTTCGCCGCTATCTGCGCCTGAACACCAGCGCGGGCGCCAGCCTCATCGTCATGGATGCCCCGCCGGACAAGGAAGATTGCGCGCCCTTCGCCAAGGTGCAGGCGCTGATGGCCTCGGCCGGGCTGGCCGTGCCGCAGATCCTGGACTGGGATGCGGCGCACGGCTTCATGCTGCTGTCCGACCTGGGCGGCCACACCGTCATCGAGGCGCTGGACCCGGAAAAGCCCCAGGACGCGGAAGCCTGGTACCGCTCGGCGCTGGAGGTGCTGCTGGCCTGGCAAACCGCCTCGCGCCCCGACGTACTGCCCGCCTATGACGACGCCCTGCTGCGCCGCGAGCTGCAACTGTTCCCCGACTGGTACATCGCGCGCCACCGCGAGACCGTGCTCGACGACAGGCAGCAGGCCACGCTGGCCAAGGCCTTCGACCAGATCGTGGCCCACAACCTGGCGGCACCCAGCGTCTTCGTGCACCGCGACTTCATGACGCGCAATCTCATGCAGCCCGTGACCGCCAGCGGCCCGCTGGGCGTGCTGGACTTTCAGGATGCGGTCTATGGCCCGGTGACCTATGACATCGCCAGCCTGCTGCGCGATGCCTTCATCAGCTGGGAAGAGGACTTTGTCATCGACATTACCGTGCGTTACTGGGAGAAGGCGCGCAAGTCGGGATTGATCGGCGCGCGCAGCCAAAGCGGCTGGGGCGACGATTTCGGCGAGTTCTACCGGGGCGTGGAGTGGATGGGCCTGCAGCGCCACCTCAAGGTGGCCGGCATCTTCGCGCGGCTGACGCTGCGCGACGGCAAGCCCCGCTACCTGGCCGACGCGCCGCGCTTCATCCACTACATCCGCTCCACCTGCAGCCGCTACCGCGAGCTGACGCCGCTGCTGCGCCTGGTGGACCAGATCGAAAACATCCAGCCCCAGGTCGGCTGGGCCTACGGGCGCGTCTGAGAACGGATACGCCATGCCACGCTTTCACTGCCCCATTGCGCTGCGCAGCGGCGCCGACATCGACCTGCCGCCCGGCGCGGCGCGCCATGTACAGGTGCTGCGCCTGCAGCCCGGCGACGGCATCACCCTCTTCGAAGGCCGCGCCGGCGAAGGCTTCAGCGGCGGCGAGTTCGAGGCCACCGTGCTGCGCATGGGCCGCAGCGACGTGGCCGTGCGCATAGGCGCGCACCACGCCGTGGAACGCGAGCCCCTGCGCCCCGTGCACCTGCTGGCCGGCATCACGGCCAACGAACGCATGGACTGGCTGGTGGAGAAGGCCGCCGAGCTGGGCGCCGCCAGCATCACCCCGCTGGTGGCCGAGCGCAGCGTGCTCAAGCTCAAGGGCGAGCGCGCCGAGAAAAAACTCGCCCACTGGCAGGCCGTGGCCGTATCGGCCTGCGAGCAGTGCACGCGCAACCGCGTTCCCCCGCTGCACACCCCGGCAGACCTGGAGGACTGGCTGGAGGGCGGTGCGAAACAGCTGCCGCCCGGCACGCTGCGCCTGCTGCTGTCGCTGGGCGAGGGCACGCGGCCGCTGGGTGAGATCCTGGATGCAACGGCCGAGGATGCACCCGTGGTCTTTCTCTCCGGCCCCGAGGGCGGCCTGTCGCCTGCCGAGGAGGCCCTGGCCCGCGCCCAGGGCTTTGTGCCCGTCACGCTGGGGCCACGCGTGCTGCGCGCGGAAACCGCGCCCCTGGCCGCGCTGGCGGCGCTCACGCTGGCCTGAAGCGGCCCAGCCAGTCGCGCAGCCGCGCGAACACGGGCGCGGCGAAGTCATCGCGCTCGTTGAACAGCTCGTGGTAGGCGCCGTCAAAGCGCTGCGCCTGTACCACGGCTGGCGGCGCGCGGTCGGCAAAGGCCTGGCTGCCGGCCGGCGCCACCAGCCTGTCGTCCCCCGCCCACATCAGCAGGCTGGGAACGCTCCACTGCCCCGCGCGGGCCAGCACCTGCGGACCGCCCTGCGCCAGAAACCGCGCCAGCCGTGCGCTGATGCGGTCATGGCACAACGGATCGGCGCGGTAGGCATCGCAGACCGCCGCGTCATGCGAGAGATAGGGAATCTGCAGGCCGTTGGACACGCGCAGGTCGGGCACCAGGCGCGGCAGCGTGCCCACGAGCAGCTTCTGGATGGGCGACAAACCCACGTCGAGGGCCGGCGAAGACAGCACCAGCGCATCGACAGGCCGGATGGCACGCGCCACGAACAGCGCAGCCACCAGGCCGCCCAGGCTGTGGCCCAGCAGCACCAGCGGCTGGCCAGCGGGCTGCTGGGCACGCGTGGCATCGACCACGGCCGCAAGGTCATCCAGCAGCCGGCCATCGGCCGTCAAGCCGCCGCGCGGCCCTGCCGAGCGCCCATGGCCGTATTGGTCGTAGCCGCGCACCGCATAGCCCCAGGCATTGAGGCGCCGGGCCAGCGCCTCATAGCGGCCGATGTGCTCGCCCAGGCCGTGCACCAGCAGCACGGTGGCGCGCGCCTGGCCCCCGTCCACGGGCCAGTCGCACAGTGACAGCTCGGCGCCGTCGCTGGACGCAAGGCGCGTGACCTGGCCTTGCGAGGCAGGTGCGGGAACGGGTGCGGGGGCCGGCGCTGCCATCACGCCACGCCAGCAGCGCCCGCCTTGGCGGCTGCCTGCGCCCCGGCCATGGCGGCGATCACCTGGGCCACGGCGGCCGTGAGCTTCTTGGCATAGGGCACGTGCAGGAATTCATTGGGACCGTGGGCATTGCTCTTGGGACCGAGCACGCCGCAGACCATCATCTGGGCCTTGGGAAAGCCCTGGCTGAGCATGTTCATCAGCGGAATCGTGCCGCCCTGGCCGATATAGCCGCAGGAGGCGCCGAAATGCGCCTGGCTTGCCGCGTTGAGCGCGTCCTCGAACCAGCCGTCCATGGCCGGCGCATTCCAGCCGCTGGCGCCCGACAGGCCCTGCCAGGTCACACGGGCCTGGTAGGGCGCGTTGTCCTCCAGCAGCGCCTTCATTTCCTGCACGCAGGCAGCGGCATCGACCAGGGGCGGCAGGCGCAGGCTGAGCTTGAAGGCGGTATAGGGGCGCAGCACGTTGCCGGCGTCCTGCAGCGCGGGCAGGCCCTCGGCGCCGGTCACGCTCAACGTGGGCTCCCAGGTGCGCTTGACCAGGGCCTGGACCGGGTCGGTGGTGGTGGGCAGGGCGAACAGCGTGGAGCCGCCGCAGTCGTAGTGCGCCCAGGGGAAGCGGGCATAGGTCTCCTCGCCCAGGATGGCCGCCGTGTCGCGCATCTGCGCCATGCGCTCGGCCGGCACCTCGCAGTGGAAGCTGGCAGGCAGCAGGCGCCCGGTCTTGCTGTCCTCCAGCCGGTCCAGCACCTGGCGCAGGATGCGGAAGGACGACGGCACGACGCCCGAGGCATCGCCCGAGTGCACGCCCTCGGTGAGGATTTCCACCTTCAGCGTGCCGCTGGCCATGCCGCGCAGGCTGGTGGTCAGCCACAGCTGGTCGTAGTTGCCGGCGCCGCTGTCCAGGCAGATCACCAGGCCCACATCGCCCAGGCGCGGACGCAGGGCATCGACATAGGGCAACAGGTCGCGCGAGCCGCTTTCCTCGCAGGTCTCGATCAGGCCCAGGATGCGCGGGTGCGGCACGCCCTGGCGCTTGAGCTCCTGCACGGCCGCGATGCTGGCGTAGACCGCATAGCCGTCGTCGGCGCCGCCACGGCCATAGAGCTTGCCGTTCTCGTACTTGGGCGTCCACGGGCCCAGGTCGCTGCGCCAGCCGTCGAACTCTGGCTGCTTGTCCAGATGGCCGTACATCAGCACCGTGGGGCTGGAGGCCGCCTTGTCCTGCGTGCCTTCCACCTCGAAGAACAGCACCGGCGTGCGGCCGGGCTGGCGCACGATCTCCAGCGTCAGGCCGGCCACCTTCTGCGCCAGCACCCAGTCGGCCGCATTGCGCAGCACGGTCTCCAGGTGGCCCTGCTGCTCCCAGTCGGGCGCGAACATGGGCGACTTGGCGGGAATGGCGATGTACTCGGTCAGCGCCGGGACGATGCGCTCGTCCCAGGAGCGGCTGATCTGGTCAAGCGCGGCTGCGGGCTGCAGCAGCTGCGAAGGGGTGCGTGCGTTCATGGCGGGTCCTCGTGTCATGGGTCGGCGCACCGTTCGAGCGAAGCCAGCGCCGCGATCCGGTCATTGTGCGCCAAGGCGGCACGGACCCCGGACACCCCGCCGCCAACGACTACGATCGCGCCATGTATATCGGAGAACTCGCCCGACGCGCCGGCTGCTCGCCCAAGGCCGTCCGGCTGTATGAATCACGGGGCCTGCTCGGCGCCGTGGCACGGGCAGGCAGCTACCGCATCTATGGCGAGCAGGACCTGGTGCTTGTGCAGCGCATACGCCAGGCGCTGGGACTGGGCTTTCGGCTGGACGAGCTGCACGGCCTGCACCGCATCCATGAGGCCACAAGCTGGGAAGCCCTGGCCCGGCTGCTGCGCGAGCGCAGCACCCAGGTTCAGGCAGAAATCCGGCGCCTTCAGGCACAGCAGTCCCAGTTGGCGGCGCTGGAGCGCGAACTGCTCGAATGCAGCCTGGAGACGGCAGGTGCCCACGGCGCCTGCGAACCCGCATTGGCCTGAGCCCGGGCCTGAGCACGGGGCTTGACCCTGCCCCAAGGGGCAAGGCGAACATGGGCGCCATGTCTCCAAGCACCTCCCACCCCCCTGCCGATACGCATCCCCAGCGCATCCTGATCATCCTCGGCCACCCGTCGGCCAGCAGCCTGTGCGCAGGCCTGGCCGACGCCTACGCACAGGGCGCACGCGACAGCGGCGCCGAGATACGCCTGCTGCGCCTGGGCGAACTGGACTTCGACCCGCTGCTGCATGCCGGCTACCGCCAGGACCAGCCCCTGGAGCCTGACCTGCAGCGGGCCCAGGCCGACATCCTGTGGGCCAGCCACCTGGCATGGGCCTATCCCACCTGGTGGGGCGGCCTGCCGGCCTTGCTCAAGGGCTTCATCGACCGCATCTTTCTGCCGGGCTTCGCCTTCAAGTACCGCAAGGGCTCGATGCTGTGGGACCGGCTGCTGGCCGGCCGCACGGCCGACCTGCTGGTGAGCATGGATTCACCGCCCTGGTACTACCGCTGGGTGGCGCACATGCCGGGCCACCACCAGATGCGCCGCGCCATCCTGGAATTCAGCGGCATCCGGCCCGTGCGCATACACAGCTTCGGCCCCGTGCTCGGCGCCGAGGCCGCCCGTGTGCAGCAGTGGCTGGAGCAGGCGCAGGCAGCAGGCCGGCGCGCGGCGGCGCGCCGTCTCAAGGCTTCGGTTTGAGCAGGTCATCGATGGCCGCGCGCCCCACCGACGGATCGTCGGTGAAGATGCCATCGATGCCCGTGCGCAGAAAATCGTCCATGTCGGCGCGCGCATTGCCGCGCCGGGTGCCGTCCTGTGCGGGCGGCGATTTCAGGCTCAGGGGCAGGAAGGCGTTCTCGGGCCGCAGCGTCCAGGGATGGACCAGCAGCCCCGCACGGTGGGCATCGGCCACCAGTGCCGTGGGCGCCGCATTGGCGCCCTGCACCACGGGGATCACCATGCTCTTGCTCGGCCCGATGCCGTTGGCATAGCGCGCAATCTCGGCCAGGCCTGCGGGCGTGACCATGTCGGCATAGCCAGGGCCCGTGCCGCGTGCCACGCTGTCATAGGGCTTGCCCTTGGGCGCCAGCAATTGCACCAGGCGCAGGCTGCTGCGCGCACGGATCCAGCGCAGGTTCTCGACCTCGAAGGACTGCACGAACACCGGCGCCTGCGCATGGTTCCAGCCGTTGTCCGCAAGCAGCTTCAGCAGCACGGGCTCCAGCGGCAGGCCGATGGACTGGAAGTAGCTCGGGTGCTTGGTCTCGGGATAGATGCCTATGGTGCGGTTCGTGCGCGCGCTCTCCGCCTTTGCCAGGTCGATGACCTCCTGCAGCGTGGGCACCTCGAAACGGTCGTTGAACTGCACATTCGCCGGGCGGATCGCCGGGATGCGTTCACGCGCACGCAGCGTCTTCAGCTCGGCCAGCGTGAAATCCTCCACGAACCAGCCCGTGATCGCCTGCCCGTCGATGGTTTTGGTGGTCTTGCGCGCCGCGAACTCGGGGCGGTCGGCCACATTGGTGGTGGCCTCCTTGAGGCTGCCGTCGGCCGCGAGGATGGCGATGGCGTTCTCATGCCGCGCCACCAGCACGCCATCGCGCGTGATGACCAGGTCGGGCTCGATGAAGTCGGCGCCCGCGCGTATGGCCTCCCGGTAGGCCTCCAGCGTGTGCTCTGGCCGCAGTGCCGATGCGCCGCGGTGCGCGATCAGCGCGGGCCGGGGAGGCCAGTCCGCGGCCTGCGATGGGGAATTGGCGGCCTGCGGCGTGGCGCAGCCTGCCAGCAGCAGGCCGGCGGCTGCGCCGGCCAGGGCCAGCGCGCGGCGGCGTGGGAAGCGGTTCATGTCTGCCTTTCGGGTTCGCAATCCGTCGATTGTGCGCGCCACCCATGACACGGGCATGGACCGGACCGCCGCTCAGGCGTGCTCGAAATGGAAGACGGCCGTGCCCGCCATGAGATTGGGCAGGGTGCGCACGCTGCGGCCATCCTGCAGGCCGAAGGAGTCCAGGATGCGCAGCCGGTTCCGGGTGGCCAGCACCTCGAAGTCCTTGTAGGTGCCCACGCGGATATTGGGCGTGTCATACCACTGGTAGGGCAGGCGTCGCGTCACCGGCATGCGCCCGCGCAGCACGGACAGGCGGTTGGGCCAGTGCGCGAAGTTGGGGAAGGCGACGATGCCCGCGCGCCCTATGCGCGCCGTCTCCTGCAGCATGGTCTCGGCATTGCGCAGGTGCTGCAGCGTGTCGATCTGCAGCACCACGTCGAAGCTGTTGTCCTGGAAGATGGCCAGGCCGTCCTCCAGGTTCAGCTGCAGCACGTTCACGCCCCGGCGCACGCAGGCCAGCACATTGGCGTCGTCCAGCTCCACGCCGTAGCCGGTGCAGCCGCGCTCGCGCTGCAGGTGCGACAGCAGGGCGCCGTCGCCGCAGCCCAGGTCGAGCACGCGCGAGCCCTTGGGGATCAGGCGCGCAATCGCCTGCATGGTGTTCAGCTCGGTCATGCGGCCTCCTTGGCGGCTGTCGTGGTTTCCTGGGCGATGTTGTCAAAGTAGGAGCGCATCACCTTCATGTAACGGGGGTCGTCGAGCAGGAAGGCGTCATGGCCGTGGGGCGCGTCGATCTCGGCGTAGCTGACGTCGCGGTTGTTCTCCAGCAGCGACTTGACCAGCTCGCGGCTGCGCGCGGGGGCAAAGCGCCAGTCGGTGGTGAAGCTCACCAGCAGGAAGCCGGCCTTGGCCACGGACAGCGCCCGGGTCAGGTCGCCGCCATGCTCGCGCGCCGGGTCGAAATAATCGAGCGCACGCGTGATCAGCAGGTAGGTGTTGGCGTCGAAGTAGCTGCTGAACTTCTCGCCCTGGTAGCGCAGGTAGCTCTCGATCTGGAACTCCACGTCCTGCGTGCTGTACTTCAGGTCCAGCCCCTCCCTCAGCTGGCGGCCGAACTTCTGGTTCATCACATCGTCGCTGAGGTAGGTGATGTGGCCGATCATGCGGGCGATGCGCAGGCCCCGCGCCGGCACCACGCCGTGCTCGTAGAAATGCCCGCCGTGGAAATCCGGGTCGGTGACGATGGCGCGGCGCGCCACCTCGTTGAAGGCGATGTTCTCGGCATTGAGGTTGGGCGCGCTGGCCACGACCACGGCGTGGCGCATGCGGTCAGGATGGCGCAGCGACCACGACAGCGCCTGCATGCCGCCCAGGCTGCCGCCCAGCACGGCGGCCAGCTGGCCAATGCCCAGCCGGTCCAGCAGCCGGGCCTGGGCGTCCACCCAGTCCTCCACCGTGACCACGGGGAAGTCGGCGCCATAGATCTTGCCGGTGTCGGGATGCGCGTGCATGGGGCCGGTCGAGCCGAAGCACGAGCCCAGGTTGTTCACGCCGATCACGAAGAACCGGTTCGTATCCACGGGCTTGCCCGGGCCGATCATGTTGTCCCACCAGCCCTCGCTCTTGGCCTGGCCCTCGTAGACGCCTGCCACATGGTGGGAGGCATTGAGCGCATGGCAGACCAGCACCGCGTTGCTGCGATCGGCATTGAGCTGTCCGTAGGTCTCGTAGGCGAGGTCGTAGTCCCGGATCGAGCCGCCGCCCTGCAGCGGCAGGGGCTCGTCGAAGTGCATGGTTTGTGGTGTGGCGATGAAGGACATGAAAAAACCCGGCATCGCTAAAAACGAGGCCGGGTTCTCTGGTGTCGTCTTTAGCAGGATTTATAAAGCGCCCGCAAGCAGAAGCAAATCGGCGCATGAAGGCTCATTATGCCAAAACACCCGTCCCCGGAAGGAACAGAGCCAGCACGCCCAGCACCAGGAAGATCACGGCCGACACCACATGCACCAGGCGTATGGGCACGCGCTTGACCAGCTTGTCGCCCAGCCACACCACAGGCGCGTTGGCCAGCATCATGCCCAGCGTGGTGCCGGCCACCACCCACAGGTAGGCGTTGTACTTGGCCGCCAGCATCACGGTGGCAATCTGCGTCTTGTCGCCCATCTCGGCCAGGAAGAAAGCCACCAGCGTGGTGCCGAAGACGCCCCAGCGCGAATGCCCGGAGACCTCGTCCTCGTCGAGCTTGTCGGGGATCAGCATCCAGATCGCCATGGCGATGAAGGACAGGCCCAGGATCCAGCGCATGGCGTTTTCGCCCAGGTAGCTGGTGATCCAGGCACCCACGGCACCGGCCAGCGCATGGTTGACCAGCGTGGCCACGAAAATGCCCGCAACGATGGGCCAGGGTTTGCGAAAACGCGCGGCGAGCACCAGCGACAGCAGCTGGGTCTTGTCCCCCATCTCGGCAAGTGCGACGACGGAGGTTGAAATCAGGAAGGCTTCCATGGTGTGGGGATTTATCCGGCCGGATAGAGCACGCATTGACCACGCTCCGACTCCGGCCTTTGGATCGGTGCGCGGTCAATGGTCTCGATCGGTCACACGCAGCATTGCACTGCGCGCCGCATACGCCATAGGCCAGCGAAGGCCCAAGTTTGTTGACGCATGCATCCGGCTACTGAGCCGAACGATCTACTCCCCAAAGACTGAGGCGGCGATCATAGCAGCCCCCCGATCCGCATGCCGACCACCACTGCCGCCACGGCACTTGCTTATGCGCTGCCGCAATTTCAGGGTTACTCCCAGGGGCATTCTGTGGCGGGCACGACGAATTTTTGCGAAACAGTAATAACGTGCGAAAACTTCTGCCACATAATGGGCAGGCTTTCGTTCGGGCTTCGGCTCAATGAGGGCGAGTGCGTTTGCGTCTCTAACGTTGTCATCCCGTGTTGACTCCCTAGGGCTCCATCGCGTTTTCCAGTTTTTTCAGGAGTCCTCCATGGGCAACAAGCTTTACGTCGGCAACCTGCCGTACACCTTCCGTGACAGCGATCTGGAGCAAGCCTTCAGCGAATTCGGCGCCGTCAACAGCGCCAAAGTGATGATGGAGCGCGACACCGGCCGTTCCAAGGGTTTCGGCTTCGTCGAAATGGGCAGCGATGCCGAAGCACAAGCTGCTATCCAAGGCCTGCACGGCCAAAACCGCGGCGGCCGTGACCTGGTGGTCAACGAAGCCCGTCCGATGGAGCCCCGCGCTCCCCGTAGCGGCGGCTTCGGCGGCGGCTTTGGTGGTGGCGGCGGTGGCGGCGGCTTCGGCGGCGGCAACCGTGACGGCGGCTACGGCGGTGGCGGCGGCCGTCGCAACAGCTACTAAGCACTCGCTTAGAGCTTGCGTTAGCAAAAAAATGGGGCCTTCGGGCCCCTTTTTTGTTGCCAAACGTTATCAGCTTGTGTTTTCGAGCATTTATCTTTTTGATTTTTGTGCTTCATAATTTGGTTTCGGGCAGACCCGTTCGAACGCTATGTGTTTAGGAAGGTTGGACAGGCTCTTGTATACAAAGAACCTGATGTCTGTGCGTCCTGAAGCCGAGCGCAAACCAGTGAGCATTGAGGAGTTGAGGAGTTTTTGATGGGCAATAAGCTTTACGTCGGCAACCTTCCCTATGGTGTGCGTGACAACGACTTGGAGCAGGCATTCAGCCAGTTCGGCGCTGTCACCAGCGCCCGGGTCATGATGGAACGCGACACAGGCCGCTCCAAGGGATTCGGGTTTGTCGAAATGGGCAGCGATGCCGAGGCACAGGCAGCCGTTCAAGGCATGAATGGCCAGCCATTGGGCGGACGCAGCCTCGTGGTGAACGAAGCGCGCCCCATGGAGCCCCGTCCCCCGCGCTCGGGCGGCTTTGGTGGCGGCGGCGGCGGTGGTGGCGGCTATGGCCGTGGTGATGGCGGCGGCGGTGGCTACGGTGGCGGTGGCCGCGGTGATGGCGGTGGCTACGGACGCAGCGATGGCGGCGGCGGTGGTGGCTATGGCCGTGGTGACGGCGGTGGTGGCGGCGGCTACGGCGGCCGTGGCGATGGTGGTTTCCGCAGCCCCTATGGCTCCGGCCCCCGCAATGGCGGCCGTGGCGGCGGCTGGGGAAACAACAATAACAACGGAGAATGAGACCCCGGTCTCCATGTTCTCCCAAACAAGAAAAGGCTCCTTCAGGGAGCCTTTTTTGCGGGTGCAAGTTTATGCATGAACATATTCCCTGAGCACGACGAACTTCAGGGATTTTTCGAATGACGATGTTTGCGCTTTCGTCCTACAAGCAGCCGATCAAACAAGGGGTTTGGCAGAATTTTCATCAAACGGCCAACCCACGCCATTTGCGAGGGGATGATGGCCAGGCTGCGCCCGGCATCAATGGAACGCCAGGCCCTTGCAGCAAACTCATGGGGCTGCAATAGGAATGGCATGCCATAGCGGTTACCGCGTGTGAGGGGTGTATCTACATAACCAGGAAGCAATGTAGTGACTTTTACGCCACTACTGCGCAATTCACCGCGAAGGCTTTCGCAATAGGCAATGACTGCAGCCTTGCTGGCGCAATAAGCACCATGTCCCGGCAGGCCGCGCAGCCCGGCCACGCTGGCGATACCGACCAACTGCCCGCTGCCACGCCGCACCATGGGCGCGATAAAGGGATGGAAACTGGCCGCCACGCCCATGGTGTTGACGGCCAGCACCTGCTGCATGGTGTCGATATCCTCGCGCATCGAGGTGTCCACACCCCAGCTGACGCCGGCATTGGCAATCACGACATCGGGCAGGCCCTGCTGCTGCTCACAGCGCCGGGCGGCAGCGATGATGCTGTCGGGCACGGCCACATCGGCCTCGTAGATGGCGAAGCGCGACGCCTCCAGGCCCTGCTGCGCAGCCCATTGCGCCATCACGTCGCCACGCCGCGCAACCAGTGCCAGCGACCAGCCTTGCTGGTAGGCATGCCAGGCCAGGGCCTGGCCTATGCCGCTGGATGCGCCGGTGATGAAGGCCAGGGGTGCCGGGCTGCGCGAGGATGTCGTCATGGCTTGTTCTCCATCGGCAGGCCTGCGCTTGCGCTGGCGCCCTACTTGGTCCTGGACGGCTGCAGGGTGCCGCGCACGCGGCCCTGCAGCTTCATCACCAGATCCAGGTTGCTGTACTGCATGCTGTCGGCCGTGAAACGGTCCTTGTCACGGGTCAGCACCACGGGCTGGTTGGAACTCACGCGCTCCTCGTTGGGCCAGGCGTGCAGGAATTCGCCCTGGAATTGCAACTGCGGCTGCGGTTGTTTACCTGCTGTCACAAATGGCTCGCGCGTGACGACGGCATTGCCAAACATCTGCACCTCGGAACCATCGGCATTGCTCAGCGCCCGCTTGGCGCTGCCGCGCGTGATGCGGCCTTCAGGCGAGACCGCGAACATGCGCACGTTGTCGATTTCGAGGGTGTCGGTATCCGGATAGTGGCGGCCCATGCTGCCCTCGATCTGGCTCTTGAGCCGCCCCGTGGCGTCGAAGCTCTTGATCGAGAAATCCTTCATGAAGTAGTCGGGCTCATGCGCCACGGCCTTTTCGGTGCCGCTGGCCACGGGCTGCGGTGCATTGCGCACCAGCCACCAAGTGCCCAGCGCCAGCAGGCCCATCAGCAGCACGGGCAGGTACAGGGAAAGCCGGTCACCGACGCGGCGCCAAGCCTGGATCATGATGCGTATTCCGCCAGCAGCCCGGCATAGGCGCCACGCGCGGCCAGCAGCAGGTCGCACAGCTGGCGCACCGCCCCTTCGCCACCGCTGCGCGGCGTGATCCAGTCGGCCACGGCCAGCACCTCATCATGGGCGTTGGCCGGCGCGCAGGCAAAGGCGGAGCGCCGCATCACGGGCAGGTCCGGCCAGTCGTCGCCCATGGCTGCCGCCTGGTGCCACTGCAGGCCCAGCTCGCCCAGAATGGCCTCGGCGGCAGGCACCTTGTCTTCCGTGCCAAAGCGCGCATGCGTGACGCCCAGGTTGCCCAGCCGCAGGCGCAGGGCCGGCGAATCGCGGCCCGTCACCACGGCGGGCGTGATGCCGGCCTTTTGCAGCAGTTTCAGGCCATGGCCGTCCAGCGTGTTGAAGCGCTTGAGCACCTCGCCTTCGCCAGAGAACAGCAGGCCGCCATCGGTGAGCACGCCATCGACATCGAAGAAGGCCACCCGCACATCCTGTGCCAGCAGCAGCAGTTGTGCGTCCCAGTTCTGCACGGGCGTCAAAGGAGCGCGTGCCATCAGATCACCTTGGCGCGCATCAGGTCGCGGATATGGACCACGCCGCGCAGCTGGCGCTGCGCATCGGCCACCAGCACCGCGGTGATGCCGTGCTCCTCCATCATGCTGGCGGCGTCCACGGCCAGCGCGTCTTCGGCGATGGTGCGGGGCCCCTTGTGCATGACATCGCCGGCCTGCAGCGCGCGCAGGTCGGTGCCGGCCTCCACGCGGCGGCGCAGGTCTCCGTCGGTGAAGATGCCCTGCAGCACGCCTGCCGCATCGACGATGGCCGAACAGCCCAGGCCCTTGGCGCTCATCTCGCGCATCAGTTCGACAAAGCTGGCATCGGCCCCGACCTTCGGCAGCTCATTGCCGCTGCGCATGACATCACGCACATGGGTCAGCAGCTTGCGGCCCAGCGCACCGCCCGGATGGGAGCGCGCAAAGTCCTCGGCGCCAAAGCCGCGCGCATCGAGCAGGGCCACGGCCAGGGCGTCGCCCATGGCCATCTGCGCCGTGGTGCTGGCCGTGGGCGCCAGGTTCAGGGGGCAGGCCTCGCGCTCGACACGTGTGTCCAGCACCCAGTCGGCATGGCGGGCCAGCGTGGATTGCGCGCCGCCGGTCATGGCCACCAGCGCAATGCCCTGGCGCTTGATGGCCGGCAGCAGCGCAGCGAGCTCATCGGCCTCGCCGCTGTTGGACAGCGCCAGCACCAGGTCGATGCCGGTCACCATGCCCAGATCGCCATGGCTGGCCTCGGCCGGATGCACGAAGAACGCAGGCGTGCCCGTGGAAGCCAGGGTGGCGGCCACCTTGCGCCCGACATGGCCGCTCTTGCCCATGCCCATCACGACGACGCGGCCGGACAGCCGCAGGATGCGCTGCACCACTTCGCCGAACACGCCATCAAGGCGCTGCGACATGGCTTGAAGGGCATCGGCCTCGATGCCCAGGGTGTCGCGGGCCAGGCGCAGGGCACGGGGCGTGTCCAGCGCATCCAGGGTGGCAGCATCAGAATTCATCTGGATGATTTTAGGCGGTCTGGCCATCCGGCGGCGGCGGTCGCCATCGGGCGCCTGGGTACACTGGCCCGTCTTCTCCAGCCCCCGATCCAGCGCCATGCATACCACCCCCAGCGTCAACGACTACCTGCGCACGCACATACGCACCGTTCCCGACTGGCCGGCGCCCGGCGTGCAGTTCCGCGACATCACGCCGCTGCTGCAGGACCCGCAGGTCTTTCGCGTGATGACCGACGCCTTCGTGCACCGCTACATGCAGCGCGGCATGCGCCCCGATGTGGTGGCCGGGCTCGATGCGCGCGGCTTCATCCTGGGCGCCGTGGTGGCCCACGAATTGGGCGTGGGATTTGTACCCATCCGCAAAAAGGGCAAGCTGCCCTTCACCACGGTGGAGGAAACCTATGAACTCGAATACGGCAGTGCCACCGTGGAGCTGCACACCGACGCCGTCAAGGCGGGCGACCGCGTGCTGCTGATCGACGATCTGATCGCCACCGGCGGCACCATGATGGCCGGCAAGCGGCTGCTGGAAAAACTCGGCGCCACCGTGATCGAGGGCGCGGCCATCGTGGACCTGCCCGAGCTGGGCGGCTCCACCTTGCTGCGCGATAGTGGACTGCCGCTGTTCACGCTGGTGGATTTCGCCGGCCACTGAGCCAGGCCGCAGCCCGGTCAGCGCAGTTCGCCGTACTGGGTGACGCCCAGGTCCAGGTGGTCCAGCGTGCTGTGGGGAAAGTCCGCACCGCGATCGCCTGCGCCCGGCCCGAGCAAGGGGCCCGAGCGGCGCACACCAGCGGGAGCCGCTGCAGCAGAGCCTGCAGAACCCGCTCCCCGCCCGGCTGCGGGCATGGCTGCCACGGCGAGCTTGAAGGCCGCCATTTCCTGATCGTCTATGGGTTCGAAGGGCGCCATGTCCTGCCTGCGGCGCTGGGGCGCTGCCGCCTCCATCGCGGCCGCCAACGGGACGGCCATGGGCGGAGCGGGACGCGGGGCGCGCGTCGCAGCGGAATGCACCTGGGCTTGGGCCTGGGCTGCAGCGTTCTGGTCGCTGACCCGCCAGTACACGGCCGTCACGACCGCACCCATACGGGCCTTGGCCGCCTGGGCCAGCATGGCCTCGATCTCGCTGAGCCGCGCGGTTTCGCTGGCATAGGCCCGCGCCAGGTCCATCATCACCACGAAGCGCTGACCCACGTTGTCCAGCGAGAGCACCTTGAACTTGTAGCTGGCCGACAACACACCGGCACGCACCATGACATCGCGCACCACACCGTAGAGCTGCTCACGGCGCTCGGAACGCTCGCTGCGGCGCCCGCCGGGCCCTGCATCACGACGCGCCACGGCACTGGCCTGGCCATCGTCTCCGGGCGAACCACGGCCCTGCTCCGGCACAGGCTTGCGGGAAAACCAGTTGAACACAGACATGGGGGCTCTCATTGTCACGAATAGTCACAAACTCGCGGCATTGTGCCTGCAACTTTGCGACATTTCGAGCACGGGCGCAGCAAAACCGCTGTATCAATTTGTCGCAGCGCAAAGGCCGGCCTGTCACCGCCCCGCGCCCGCAGAGCGCCCCGCCCCAGGTGCTGCCCGGGAGCCTTTCAGGTACTGGCCACCCGGCGGCGGCTGTCCACCGCACGGCGGGCAAGCACCTGGCCGGCCGCCATGACCAGGGCCAGCGCCACACCGGGCTGGCGATTGCTGAGTTCGGCGAAGCGCATGGCCGTCAGGCACCAAAGCCGTCCCGGCGCAGCCGCCTGCACGGTGGCATGGCGCGCACGGTGGGCGAAGAAGGCGCCCTCGCCCAGGATGGAGCCCGGGCCGACGATGGCCAGGCGGATGCGCTCCTTCGCATCCTGGTAGTGCACGCTGAGGCTGCCGGACTCCACGAAGTACAGATTGCGGTCCAGCGAACCTTCGGCAAACAGCAGCTCGCCCGCCGCCAGCATGACCGGCACCAGGTAGGGCGCCAGCAGATCCCATTGCTCCAAGGTCAGCGCGTTCTGCACACCATCGACAGCCACGGCCGACGACATGGCCTGGGCCAGTGGCCGCAAATCATTGTGGGAGGAAGAAGACATGGCGGATCCGGTTCGAAGTGGGCCGCGCACCCGCGCCAGGGCTGCGCCCGGCGGCAGGCAGCGACGAGGGCCGCTGCGGCACGCCGCATGCTAAGCGACGGCAGCGGGCACGCCAATGCCGACAAGCGGGTTTTCGTCGGCAAATTTTGTAGCAAAAGATAAGTATTGCAGCAACTCTGCCGGCTGTGCGAATGGGTCGGGGCCATCCGGCAGCCCGGTCACTTGCCGATGCAGAAGCTGGAAAAGATCACGCCCAGCAGATCGTCGGAGCTGAATTCCCCGGTGATGGAGTTCAGCGAGACCTGGGCCAGGCGCAGTTCCTCGGCCAGCAAGTCCAGGTGGGCGGCCTGGGCCGCCAGCTGCAGCTCGGCCTCCTGCAGGTGGGCGGCCACGGCCTGCAGTGCCTCCACATGGCGCGCGCGCGCCAGGTACAGGCCTTCTGGGGCCGACTGCCAGCCGGCCACGTCCAGCAGGCGCCGGCGCAGTGCATCCAGGCCGTCGCCCGTGCGTGCCGACAGTGCCACGCTGCCTTCACGGCCGCCATGCTCCTGCATCCGGGCGGGTTCCGCGCGATCGGTCTTGTTCCAGACGTCGATGACGGGCACCTGGCGCGGCAGCTTCTGGGCCAGGGTTTCGGCAATGGCGGCATCGGCCGCGAGGTAGTCGTGCTCGCCCATGCGTGTGAGGTCGTGCAGGAAGAGCACGGCATCGGCCGCGGCGATCTCGTCCCAGGCGCGCGCGATGCCGATGCGCTCGACCTCGTCGCTGCTCTCGCGCAGGCCTGCCGTGTCGATCACATGCAGGGGCACGCCCTCGATCTGGATGGTCTGCTGCACCTTGTCGCGCGTGGTGCCGGCAATCGGGGTGACGATGGCCAGCTCCGCACCGGCCAGCGCGTTGAGCAGCGAGCTCTTGCCCGCGTTGGGCTGGCCCGCGATCACGACCTTGATGCCTTCGCGCAACAGCGCACCCTGGTGGGCGCGCGACAGCACCTGGTCCAGCTTGCCACGCAGCCGCGCGAGCTGGCCGCTGGCATCGGCCTTTTGCAGGAAGTCGATCTCTTCCTCGGGAAAATCCAGCGTGGCCTCGACCAGCATGCGCAGGTGCACCAGCGCGTCGCGCAGGCCATGGATTTCCTCGGAAAAAGCGCCCGACAGCGAGCGGCTCGCACTGCGCGCGGCGGCCTCGGTGCTGGCGTCGATCAGGTCGGCAATGGCCTCGGCCTGGGCCAGGTCGATCTTGTCGTTGAGAAAGGCGCGCTCGGTGAATTCACCGGGCTGGGCCAGGCGCAGGCCCGGCAGCACGCTGCGATGGTCTTCGCCAGAGGCTTGTGCAGCCTCCAGGCAGCGCGCCAGCAGCAGTTGCAGAACGACGGGGCCGCCGTGGGCCTGCAACTCCAGCACATCCTCGCCGGTATAGCTGTGCGGCGCCGGGAAGAACAGGGCCAGGCCGTGGTCGATGGGGCCGCCCTGGGCATCGCGAAACGGCAGATAGGTGGCCTCGCGCGGCTTGAGGTCGCGCCCGCACAGCGCCCGCACCAGCGGCGCCACGCCCTTGCCGGACACACGCACGATGCCCACGGCACCCCGCCCCGGGGCGGTGGCGATGGCGGCGATGGGGTCGTTGTGGCGGGGCAGCATGGATGGAGCTTTCTTGGGAGGGATTTCAGGCCGCCGATGATAGGCCGCCCATGAAAAAGCCCGCCGAAGCGGGCTTTGGAGCCAGGGCCTTCGCAGGCTTACTTGGTCGGCGTGGACTTGCCGAATTTGGGCAGGTTGAACTGCGGCGGCACGCCCATACGGGTGTTGATGATCCACTGCTGGGCGATGGACAGGATGTTGTTCGTCAGCCAGTACAGCACCAGGCCGGCCGGGAAGAAGAAGAACATCACGCTGAAGACCAGGGGCATGATCCACATCATCTTGGCCTGCATCGGATCCGGCGGAGCGGGGTTCAGCGCGGTCTGCAGCAGCGAGGACAGGGTCATCAGCACGGGCAGGATGAACAGAGGATCCTTGGCCGACAGGTCGGTGATCCAGCCGATCCACGGCGCGTTGCGGATTTCCACGCTGGACAGCAGCACCCAGTACAGCGCGATGAATACCGGGATCTGGATGATGATGGGCAGGCAGCCGCCCATGGGGTTGACCTTTTCCTCGCGGTAGATGCGCATCATCTCCTGCTGCATCTGCTGGGGCTTGTCCTTGAGACGCTCACGCATTTCCATGATGCGCGGGTTGATGGCCTTCATCTTGGCCATCGAGGAGTAGGCCTTGGCATTGAGCCAGTAGAAGGCGATCTTCAGCAGCAGCACCAGGGCCACGATGGACCAGCCCCAGTTGCCCAGGAAGCCGTGCAGCTTGTCCAGCAGCCAGTACAGCGGCTTGGCCAGGATGGTCAGCCAGCCATAGTCCTTGACCAGCTCCAGCCCGGGCGCCAGCGATTCCAGGCGCTTTTCGATCTGGGGACCGGCGAACAGGCGCGCTTCCACGCTCTTGCTCTGGCCAGGCTCGATGGTGCCCACCGGCGTGATCATGCCGACGGCGTAGAGGTTGTTGTCCACCTTGCGCAGGAAGTTGTCGCGCTGGATGCCTTCGGCCAGCAGCCAGGCGCTGGCGAAGTAATGCTGGACCATGGCCACGTAGCCGCCCGAGGACGACTTCTCGACGCTGGCCTTGCCGCTCTCGATGTCCTTGAACTCGACCTTCTGGTACTTCTTCTCGTCGGTGTAGACGGCCGGGCCCGTGAAGGTGGAGTACATGGTGGACTGTTCGCCTTCGGGCTTGTTGCCGTCGCGCACCAGTTGCAGGTACAGCTGCGGGCTCACGGCCGCCGTGCCGGTGTTCACCACTTCATGGCGCACGCCGATGTCATAGGCGCCGCGCTTGAGCGTCCAGATCTTGACCAGCTTCACGCCACCCATGTCGGGCGACTCGAAGCGCAGTTCCATCTGGTCCTCGCCGTCCTTGAGCTCGCGCGCGCCGGGCAGCGCGGTCATGGTCGTCTTGTGCGTGGGGAAACCGCCGCCGATCAGGCCCGACTGGCCCAGGTACACGCGGTGCACGCTCTCGTCGAACAGCACCACGGGCTTGTCCTTGTGCACGGAATCCGCGTACTTGAGCAGTTCGGCATGGCGCAGCGTGCCGCCCTGGCTGTCGAAGGTCAGGCGCAGCACGTCGGTGCTGATGGTGACGTTCTGGCGCGGGGCTGCCTCGGGCGCGGCGGCAGCGCCGCCAGGCACTTCGCCGGCACCGGCCGTTGCCGCAGCAGCCGCCGAGGGCACGCTGGCATCGCCGGGCGCCTTGCCCGTTTCAGGTGCCGGGGCCGTGGCGACGGCAGGCGCGGGGAAGAAAGTGGCCTTCTTGCCGCTGTGCACTTGCCATTTGTCCCATAGCAAGACCAGCGAAAAGCCAAATATCACCCACAGGATGGTGCGGCGAATATCGTTCATGAAGACTTCTTAGGTGAGGAAGGTTGGGTGTTTTCGGGCGCAGCCGTCAGGCTGGTGAACAGCCTGGGCTTTTGCTCTGGCACAGGGTCATGCCCCCCGTCACACCACGGATGACAGCGCGCCAGGCGGCGCAGCGTCAGGTAGGAGCCTACCGCAGCGCCGTGTTGCTCCAACGCTTCAAGGGAATAGGCCGAGCAGGTGGGCGTGAAGCGGCAGGCCGAGCCCAGCCAGGGACTGAGCATCAGCCGATAGCCGCGCACCAGCGCCATCAGCAGCCGCTGCATCATGGCGCAATCCCGATGCTCTCGCCAGCGGCTGCGGCGCGTTCCTGTGCGGGCTGCGGCAGCTCGGGCGCCGGCTGCGACAGGCGTTTCGCCGCATAGGCGAACAACTGCTGCAGCTCGGCGCGCACGGCCTGCCGGAGCACATCAGAAGTGGCGCTCACGAACTGGCGCCGGTCAAAGCCCGAGCGCAGCCGCACTACATGGGCGCCTTGGAGCATCAGGGTCTCATGCTCGCTGCCCACGGCATAGATCTGCCGCTTGATGGTGTGTCGCGTCACCGAGCGGCGCGCCCAGCGCTTGGGCACCATGGCGCCCAGCCAGGCATCCCGGCGCACGGCGCCAACGCCGAACAGGGCCTGCGGGTCTTGCGACCCGGGCCCTGTCGGTGGCGCCATAGCGCCGCCCTGCTCCGTCAGAACGAGACGGTGCAGGGCGAAATGCGCGGTACGCGATACCGTACCGGCAGCCATGGCGGCCTGAAACTGCGGACGTGTTTTCAGCCGTTGCATGCCAGCACCCCGTTCAGGGGTTCAGTGCAGCGAGCAAACCGCCCAGCAATGGCTGGCCTTAGACGGCCAGACGCTTGCGGCCCTTGGCGCGGCGAGCGTTGATCACGGCGCGGCCGCCCTTGGTCTTCATGCGGACCAGAAAGCCGTGGGTGCGGGCGCGACGGGTCTTGGAGGGTTGGTAAGTACGTTTCATGTTGGTTCCTAGAGAAGGTTCAGTTTTGCACCGGTCCCGTATCCGGCACGCTACACGCAGTGCAGCCAGCAGCCGCCACAAAGGCAAACCGCCAGGCCACCTGCCAAAAATCTGCACGATGCACTTGCCATGTGCAGCCCAAGGAGCAACCCCGAGAGGTTTCGCCCAAGGCCGCCAGCGGCAGCATGCAGACCCGATGCAGACGGGCGGGACATATCACCCTGAACACATTCAGGGAAACCCGCGATTATCACAGCGTTGTCCACTTGATGCAATGCCCTTCGAACCCGAAGGATGCCTGCCCATTTTGCGACAAGGCGGAGGACAAGCTCCTGATATTTTGTGGATAACTTCCGCAAAAGCTACAATGGCAGCCTCGCAACAGTTCCTCCTATCCACAACTAGACTTCGACAATGACAGAGGAACCTACGAACGATGCAGGCCAGGGCCTGTGGCAAGTCTGCGTTGAGCAACTGGGGCAGGAAATGCCCGAACAGCAGTTCAACACCTGGATCAAGCCCCTGACCGCGCACGTCGCCGAAGACTTCTCCAAAGTCACCGTCTACGTGGCCAACCGCTTCAAGCTCGACTGGATCCGCGCCCAATATGCAGGCCGCATCTCGGCCATGCTGGAGTCGCTCTATGGCCAGCCGGTGACGCTTGAGTTGGCACTCGCTCAGCGGGAAAGCGTTGTGCGGACTTACGTCCGCCCCTCCTCCAGCGAGCGCTCGGCCCCGCCGGAAACCATTGTCACCTCGGTGCCCACGGTCACCAGCGAAGACGCGGCAGCGCCCGTCTTTCGCACGCGCCTGAACGCCGCGCTGACCTTCGAGACCCTGGTGGAAGGTACAGCCAACCGCATGGCACGCTCGGCCGCCATGCATGTGGCGGGCTCGCCCGGACACCTGTACAACCCGCTGTTCATCTACGGCGGCGTGGGCCTGGGCAAGACCCACCTGGTGCATGCCGTGGGCAACAAGCTGCTGGCCGACAAGCCCGACGCCAAAGTTCTCTACATCCACGCCGAGCAGTTCGTCTCGGATGTGGTCAAGGCCTACCAGCGCCGCACTTTTGACGAATTCAAGGAGCGTTACCACTCGCTGGATCTGCTGCTGATCGACGACGTGCAGTTCTTCGCCAACAAGGACCGCACGCAGGAGGAGTTCTTCAACGCCTTCGAGGCGCTGCTGGCCAAGAAGAGCCACATCGTGATGACCTCGGACACCTATCCCAAGGGTCTGGCGAACATCCACGAGCGGCTGGTATCGCGCTTCGACTCCGGGCTGACGGTGGCCATCGAGCCGCCCGAGCTGGAGATGCGCGTGGCCATCCTGATCAACAAGGCCCGCGCCGAGAACGCCGAGATGCCCGAGGAAGTCGCCTTCTTCGTGGCCAAGAACGTGCGCTCCAACGTGCGCGAGCTCGAAGGCGCGCTGCGCAAGATCCTGGCCTATTCGCGCTTCAACCAGAAGGAAGTCTCCATCCAGCTGGCCCGCGAGGCCCTGCGTGATCTGCTGTCCATCCAGAACCGCCAGATCAGTGTGGAGAACATCCAGAAGACGGTGGCCGATTACTACAAGATCAAG
Source organism: Delftia sp. JD2 (assembly GCF_001682645.1). Lineage (NCBI taxonomy): Bacteria > Pseudomonadati > Pseudomonadota > Betaproteobacteria > Burkholderiales > Comamonadaceae > Delftia > Delftia sp. JD2. The sequence continues at coordinate 200,446 of NZ_LFJT01000001.1, read as the reverse complement.
GTGGCCGACATGTACAGCAAGAAGCGCCCGGCCAGCATCGCCCGGCCGCGCCAGATTGCCATGTACCTGGCCAAGGAATTGACCCAGAAGAGCCTGCCCGAGATCGGCGAGCTGTTCGGCGGGCGCGACCACACCACCGTGCTGCATGCGGTGCGCAAGATCGCCGGCGAACGCCAGCAACTGACCGAGCTGAACCAGCAGCTGCACGTGCTGGAGCAAACTCTCAAAGGTTGATGAAAACTCCCCCGTTCTGGTCGTATGTACGCGGCAAAATGGGGGATTCGAGCGGCAAGAGGGGCTCATTTGTGAGCCGCCGCTCCTACCGAGACCCGCATCCTTAAATCAGAGGTTGACATGATCGTCCTGAAAGCCACACAAGACAAAGTTCTCGCGGTCCTGCAATCGGTGTCCGGCATCGTCGAACGCCGCCACACGTTGCCCATCCTGGCCAACGTGCTGATCAAGAAGACCGGCAACGCATTGCAGCTGACCACCAGCGACCTGGAAATCCAGATCCGCACCACCGCCGAGCTCGGCGGCGACACCGGCGACTTCACCACCACCGTGGGCGCGCGCAAGCTGATCGACATCCTCAAGACCATGCCCGGCGACCAGACCGTGAGCCTGGAGACACAGCAGGCCAAGATGGTGCTCAAGGGCGGCAAGAGCCGCTTCACGCTGCAGACCCTGCCGGCCGAGGACTTCCCGCTGGTGCAGGAGGCTGCGGCCTTCGGCCCTTCCTTCAGCGTGCCGCAGAAGGTGCTCAAGGACCTGCTGGGCCAGGTCTCCTTCGCCATGGCCGTGCAGGACATCCGCTACTACCTCAACGGCATCCTGTTCGTGGCCGAGGGCAAGCAGCTGTCCCTGGTGGCCACCGACGGCCACCGCCTGGCCTTCGCAAGCAGCCAGCTGGACGTGGAAGTGCCCAAGCAGGAAGTGATCCTGCCGCGCAAGACCGTGCTGGAGCTGCAGCGCCTGCTGTCGGATGCCGGTGGCGAGAACCAGCCCCACATCGAGATGCAGTTCGCCAACAACCAGGCCAAGTTCACCTTTGGCGGCATGGAGTTCGTGACCAAGCTGGTCGAGGGCAAGTTCCCCGACTACAACCGTGTCATCCCGCGCAACCACACCAACAGCGTGACCCTGGGCCGCGCCCCGCTGCTGGCCAGCCTGCAGCGCACGGCCATCATGACCAGCGACAAGTTCAAGGGCGTGCGCCTGACGGTGGAGCCCGGCACCTTGCGCGTGGCGTCCAACAACGCCGAGCAGGAAGAGGCCATGGACGAGCTGGACATCGACTACGGTGGCGACACCATCGAGATCGGCTTCAACGTCACCTACCTGATCGACGCCCTGTCCAACATGAGCCAGGACATGATCAGGATCGACCTGCAGGACGGCAACAGCTCGGCCCTGCTGACCATCCCCGAGAACGACAGCTTCAAGTACGTCGTGATGCCCATGCGCATCTGACCGCGCGCCACACGACACCGATGCCTGACACATTGCGCAGCCCCTGCACCCGCCGCCCGGTGGCACAAGCCGGTGCAAGGCGCGCAACCACCCTACCCGACTCGTAGCCCGCAGCGCGCGTCCCTACGCACCGCGCCAGCGGCCGAATCGAACATTTTCAAGCGAAGCGACAGCTTCCGACGGAACTACCCCAGGGCCTTCCATGACCGACGAGAACAAGCCAGAAAACCAGACCATTGCCCCCGAAGGCTCAGACTCCAGCGGCTATGGCGAAGGTGCGATCCAGATCCTCGAAGGCCTGGAGGCCGTGCGCAAGCGCCCCGGCATGTACATCGGCGATACCTCCGATGGCACGGGCCTGCACCACCTGGTCTTCGAAGTGGTGGACAACTCCATCGACGAAGCCCTGGCCGGCTACTGCGACGACATCCTGGTCACCATCCATGCCGATGGCTCCCTGTCCGTCATCGACAACGGCCGCGGCATCCCCACGCGCGTGAAGATGGACGACAAGCACGAGCCCAAGCGCTCGGCGGCCGAGATCGCCCTCACCGAACTGCACGCGGGCGGCAAGTTCAACCAGAACAGCTACAAGGTCTCGGGCGGCCTGCACGGCGTGGGCGTGTCCTGCGTGAACGCGCTGTCCATCTGGCTCAAGCTCAACGTGCGCCGCGATGGCGAGGTCTACGAAATCGACTTCTCGCGCGGCCAAGTGCAGAACCGCCCGATCGAGATCGTGGACGGCGTCGAGGTCTCGCCCATGCGCGTGGTCGGCAAGAGCGACAAGCGCGGCACCAAGGTCCACTTCCTGCCCGACACGGAAATCTTCACGCAGAACCATGAGTTCCGCTACGAGATCCTGGCCAAGCGCCTGCGCGAACTGTCCTTCCTGAACAACGGCGTGCGCATCCGCCTCAAGGACGAGCGCGACGGCCGCGAAGACGACTTCTCCGGCGCCGGCGGCGTCATGGGCTTCGTGCAGTTCATCAACGCCAACAAGAAGGTGCTGCATCCCACGGCCTTCCACGCCAACGGCACGCGTCCTGCGGAAAGCTACGGCGGCATCCCCGGCACCGAGATCGGCGTCGAAGTCGCCATGCAGTGGAACGACAGCTATGCCGAGCAGGTGCTGTGCTTCACCAACAACATCCCGCAACGCGACGGCGGCACCCACCTGACGGGCCTGCGCGCCGCCATGACGCGCGTGATCGGCAAGTACATCGAGCAGAACGAACTGGCCAAGAAGGCCAAGGTCGAGGTCAGCGGCGACGACATGCGCGAAGGCCTGTGCTGCGTGCTGTCCGTGAAGGTGCCCGAACCCAAGTTCAGCAGCCAGACCAAGGACAAGCTGGTCTCCAGCGAAGTGCGCGCGCCCGTGGAGGACATCGTCGCCAAGGCGCTGACCGACTACCTGGAAGAAAAGCCCAACGACGCCAAGATCCTGTGCAGCAAGATCGTCGATGCCGCGCGTGCCCGCGAGGCCGCGCGCAAGGCCCGCGAGATGACGCGCCGCAAGGGCGTGCTCGACGGCATGGGCCTGCCCGGCAAGCTGGCCGACTGCCAGGAAAAGGACCCGGCGCTGTGCGAGATCTACATCGTCGAGGGTGACTCCGCCGGCGGCTCCGCCAAGCAAGGTCGCGACCGCAAGTTCCAGGCCATCCTGCCGCTGCGCGGCAAGATCCTGAACGTGGAAAAGGCCCGCTACGAAAAGCTGCTGACCAGCAACGAAATCGTCACCCTGATAACGGCCCTGGGCACCGGCATCGGCAAGGCCACGGCCGAATCGGGCAAGAGCGGCAGCGACGACTTCGACCCCAACAAGCTGCGCTACCACCGCATCATCATCATGACCGACGCGGACGTGGACGGCGCCCACATCCGCACCCTGCTGCTGACCTTCTTCTACCGCCAGATGCCGGACCTGGTCGAGCGCGGCCACATCTACATCGCCCAGCCGCCGCTGTACAAGGTCAAGAACGGCAAGGAAGAGCTGTACATCAAGGACGGCCCCGCGCTCAACCAGTACCTGCTGCGCATCGCGCTGATGAACGCCAGCGTCAGCACCGGCGGTGCCAACCCGCGCACGCTGGACGGCGAGGAACTGGCCAAGCTGGCCAACATGCACCTGGCCGCCGAGACCGTCATCGACCGCCTGTCCAACTTCATGGATGCCGAGGCCCTGCGCGCCATCGCCGACGGCGTGCAGATCACGCTGGACAGCATCGAGGCGGCCCAGGCCTGCGCCCCCATCCTGGAAGCCAAGCTGCGCGAGTTGACCACCACGGGCGTGCCCGCAGAGGTCACGGCCGAAATCGACCCGGTCTCCGAAAAGCCCGTGCTGCGCATCAGCCGCCACCACCACGGCAACATCAAGAGCTCCATCCTCACCCAGGAGTTCGTGCGCAGCCACGACTACGCCGCGCTGGCCGACGAAGCCCAGAACTTCAACGGCCTGCTGGGCGAAGGCGCCAAGGTCACGCGTGGCGAGGGCGAAAAGGCCAAGAGCGACAAGGCCGGCGACTTCCGCCAGGCCATGCAATGGCTGCTGCACGAAGCCGAACGCACCACGGCCCGCCAGCGCTACAAGGGCCTGGGCGAAATGAACCCCGAGCAGCTGTGGGAAACCACCATGGACCCCACCGTCCGCAGCCTGCTGCAGGTGCAGATCGGCGACGCCATCGAGGCGGACCGCGTGTTCACCATGCTCATGGGCGATGAAGTGGAGCCACGCCGGGAATTCATCGAGACGAATGCGCTGCGGGCGGGGAATATTGACGTGTAAGGCCTAGGCATATTGTCGAATGCCGCCATTGGTGAAAACTTTGACAAAGGTGATGAAAAAGAGCCCGGATTGCTTCGGGCTCTTTTTTCTGGTTATCTTGAAACTCAGGAGGCTGAGGACACGTTTGAAGTTGAACGCCAACACGTTCGGGCTTACTTCAGTTGCCACATTCTGGATACCTCAGCTACGAAGTGCATCCAGTCCATCCAATGTTTGAGCGTACCGAGGACATGTTCGATGATGCTTTCTCACACCGTAGTGGCATTGAGCTTTCATCGAACACACAGGGTTGGACTGCCTCCACTCCAGTAGTCACTGCCGACTGTTGACTTAATACCCTAGTAAGGAACTGTCTCTGCGTCTGCTCTAACGTACAAGGGATGTTTCGGCATACCGGTGTTCGTGATGGCTAGAGCTTCCAATCGCTGCTGAAAGCGCCCTCGGACAGCGTCAGAACGCCCCATGAGCGTCCCACCGTTTCCCCATGCCGCGATTGCAATATCAGCCATCGACACTGCGCGGTCGATCCAGGAGTCATTGTCCGGCCCAACTGGCGCGGTATGCGCCTGCAAGGCCCGGGGATCTGTCGATCGGAGTGCAAACAGATTGACCATCACCAGCAACCCCGCGTCACGGCGCTTCGCAAATCCAATGCACCGCCTGATCGTTGGATCATCGATGGTCGCATCAGCCGTCGAAGGATTTAAACCAATGAAGGTGACAACCCGATCCGAAAGCCCGATCTGACGTGACAACAAATAGCGGTATTGGCCGCAGTCAGAAATTACGGCTGCAGGTATGTGGGGATAAAAATTCATTGACTCTTATGACCGCTGTCTTCGGGAAGACTCTTGCCCTTTGCAGGGGTTGGCTCAGCTGGCTTCTTCTCGCCTGCAGGTTTGAAGGCAAGTTTCCGCTGCTCTACCTCCTTCGTTGAGGTATCCATTGGTATTTGAGCGGAGCCAGCATTCTTCAACCCCTCAACAGTCCCTTTTTTCTTTGCCGCATCTTCGCAGCTCGAATCTGGCGCCTTCTGCCTTATTTCGTAGCCGGCTGATTCGAGCGTCTTTGCGAGCGTAACTCCGAACCATCCAGGCGCTACGGTAGCCAATAACGCCAACACAGCAATGATCAGGGTAACAACGGTGACCAGAGCTCCTGTAGCGGCTTTTAACGTGGACATCGCCCCGTCAAACCTGGTGCCGAAATCACTGGTTCGTTTTTCAAGGTCAGCCAAGTGGCGCTGCAACATGAGAGGCGAGAACACTTGTTCAGTCATGTTTGCAAGCAGCGACGCCTTTATGTCGACCTGCCCCTGCGACGCACCATTGTAAGTTTTGGCAGAAACTCTATCAAGGTCGGCATAGACGATAAGGAACATCGGCTCGCCACGTTCAACAACAACGTCAGCCGGTCCAGCGTTGTATACGCTGAACAGCAGCTTTCCATCCCAACCCGGGTCGACATGGAAGCCTGAGACGTTTATCAAACCTTTGAATTTGTACCCTGCTCTAATGGAAATTAAAGCGAGCGCATCTTTAGGGACTCGCACGCTTTCAAGCGTCATCAAGAAAGCAAACTGACCAGGGCGAATTCGAAGCAGATTGTCAGGCGGATCTTTTAGAACACTGACTAGTGCAGCCGAGGGGGCACTAGATGCGAATTTGTCAGAGGTTGCAAAAACCTGATCACCAACGGATAGGCGATAGGATGCACAGTCCAAATTCTTTACGTTAAAGCCACCAATCAGCCCGGGAAGGCGCAAAGCGAGCTCTTCTCCACTCCAGAACGCCACTCTTAACGCTCCGACGCAGGGAACGGTCGCAGAAAAATCGACTTCAACTCGACTCCACTCAGCCGTGCTCGTACATCACTCTCTAGCTTACCGTTCAAATGACCGAGGATACCCAGGACCGCAGCAGTGAGTTGGATAACAAGCCCTTCCATCGTCGCACGAGGATCACCTCGTTCCATATGATCTGCGGACTCAATAGCTTTTGCCATCTGTCCACCAAGAACCACGAGTGTTCGCACAGCCTCAGCAGATAGATCTGTGCTTTGGATCTTCTTTCCCAGCTCGTAGGCCAACGAGTCAAGATCATTCGCCTCAGCCACTTCGGTGATCGACTCGCCGAGCGAAAGGTTCATGGCATTCGCTGAAGCCATGCAAATGATTAATGTATCGATCAGTGTTCGCCGCAATTGCTGCGAGTCACTTGTGCTTCGAGACGTCTCGATTCGACCTGCGTACTTGTAGAAGTGCAGAACCATGTGCTTCAAACGCTTGTAGAGGTCGAAGCTCAAGATGTCCCGGTGGGCCACTTCATCATGTGCCTGCTGCAGCTTCTGCAACGGCAGCAAGATATTCTCTGCTGAACTATGCTTCATAGCAGTCCTCGGAGTCCCTATGTCAGTCAGAACAAAAACGTCCCAAATCCTTTAGCGTAACCTGAGATTTTACTATTTTAAGCAGCTTTGGCCCCCGACGCCCTTGCGAGCTCGGGTGGCAATGCCAAGCAGGCCGCCGCGATCTCCCGTTGAAGCGAAATCGACGACAGGCGCAAAAGCGAGCTGCCCGTCGAAAGCCCCCTCTGGGCTGCTGCCGGTCTCGTTGACACCAACCTAAGCTTCTTGAGCTTGCTCGAACTGTACGGGACTGAGATATCCGAGCGTCGGATGCCGATGCGTCGGGTTGTAGAAGCACTCGATGTAATCGAACACATCTGAGCGGGCCTGGCCTCGTGTCCTGTACAGCTTACGGGCCGTGCGCTCGGTCTTCAGAGAACTGAAGAAGCTCTCCATGGCCGAGTTGTCCCAGACCTCGTCAGCCCGGCTCATGCTGCAAGTGATGCCCTGTTCGTCCAGCAGCCTCTGGAAGTGTTCGCTTGTGTATTGGCTACCCTGGTCCGATTGGTGCAGCAGTGCCACTGGCCTGCCCAGGCGCCACACAGCCATCATCAGCGCGTCCACCACGAGCTGCGAGGTCATGCTCTCCTGCATCGACCAGCCCACGATTCGACGGGAGTACAGGTCCAGACCGCAGCTACGTAAAGCCAGCCTTCTGCCGTCCAGATGTAGGTGAAGTCGGCCACCCATTTCTGGCTCGGACCATCTGCCTGGAACTGACGGTCCAGCACGTTGTCAGCCACGGCACCACGCGCGCCACGGTCCTTGGGTAGTGTCCACGCCTTCGCGGTCTCGCACGCAGCGCCTGCTCCCGCATGAGCCGCTCAATACGATGCAGCCCACAGGTCTGGCCTTGCTCCAGTACGTCGTGCCACACACGGCGTGCGCCGTAGGTGCGGTCGCTGCGTACAAAGCTCTGATGCACTTGCGCACCGAGCACCTCGTCGCTGAGGCTACGCCGGCTCCTGGGTCGTGTGAGCCAGGCGTAGAAGCCGCCTCGCGAGACACCGAGCGCCTCGCACATCAGATTGACCGGCCAGGCCCCTCGGTGTTTCGCCACGAAGCCGAACTTCACATCGACTCCTTCGCGAAGTAGGCCGCAGCTTTTTTCAATATGTCGCGCTCCATCTTGAGCTTGGCCACTTCCTTGTGCAGCCGTGCTATCTCAGCATCCTGCGCCTTTTGCTTGCCGTTGCCAGGGAACGCCTCCTGAGGCTCCTGCCGCAGCTCACGCACCCACTTGCGCAGCACGTTCTCGTGAACGTCCAAGTCTTTAGCCGCCCAAGCTGGTTTCGCCCCGATACAGCATGAGCAAATGGTGCTGAGTTACGTGCAGCAGCATGGGCAAATCCGCCGAGCAGAGATCATGGGCTTGTGCCACCTGAGTGAAGGGCAGGCCAAGGACTTGCTGAAACGGATGCAGGGATCGGAGTTGCTGCGGCTGGAAGGTGCAGGGCGTGGAGCGTTCTATCGGATGGGAGAGCGCGGGCAAAAACGGATGAAAACGGATGAAGAGCATCCGATTGTGGCGACGCGAGAGCGCTAGTGGCATGTGACCGTTCCTCGCTTGCGCACACACGATGGGTCAAAACGCCCGCAACTCAGGCAGCCATTTACTCTATGGCAATACTGGCGGGCTGCCTGAACAGCAACAACTGATTCACGGGTGACTGCATCAGATCCAACAGCTTGAGCTTGTTTTCCATGAACGCCCTCTCCCTGCTGGAGCCCAAGCGCCAGCAACCACTTCTCGGTGCAGCTGATTCATCAGCGCCCGGTAGCTGCCAAGCACCTGCTCATACTTCGTGGCGCCCGTCTGCAAGATCTGCTGTGCCAGCCGAGGCTTGCCCGCACGTGCGGCCAGCAGATGCCCACCCGGGAATGTGCGCGTTCAAACACCTTGCGCGTCATGAAGCCTGTGCACGGCATGGCGCCAAGAGCAATGGCCAGCCCGGGATCAGCATGCCACTGATACCCGGGCACCAGCGCATCGCCAGATCAAGCGTGCAAAACAACGGCTGAAAGAGAATATCGATCGATCCGAGAATCGCCGGCATTCTTCACCCGGGCCATGGAGTGATGCCTCAATTGATGCATTCGCATGTGCGATAAATTCGTTGGAAGCCGTTTTTCTGAATGCAGAAATGGGCATGTCCAACCAACGACATCAACCGCCGGGCCTTCTTCTGCCTTGATGTACGACCGGCTCGAGAAACAACTGCCGAAAGTAGTCGCGAAACGCCGTCATCGCTGGGGAAAATTCGATGCCTTGCTTCCACCCAAGCCCGATGTTCATCGTTGGCACGGCGTCGCGCAGACTGATGGTTTCAATGCGCTTTCCCTCCAGCGACCAAGGTCGATAAACCATATCCGAGAGAACGGTCACACCTAGGCCATTCGCCACGGTGCTGCGCACTGCTTCTACAGAGCTCGTGCGCAGCCTGATCTGAGGCTGGTACGGCGTCTTGCTCCAATATTTCATTGCAGTGCCCGCAGCCTCGTCCACGGTGAGCAGGATGTAGGGCTCGGCCGCCACATCGGCCAGCGTGACTTCCGCTTTTTCGAGCAGCGCATGCTTGGCCGGCACCCACAGTCGGCGTTGCGAGCCAAAGAATGTCTCGAGCGACAGCTCGCGCAGCACCACATTGGAGGTGAGCAGTACTCCCATGTCGTATTGCTGCGTGATCAGCCCCTCCTCAATGGCTTCACGCACTACCTCGTGCACCTTGACCTTGATCTGCGGATGCAATTGCTCGAAACGCTGAAGGTGGTGGGGCAAGAAGTAGCCGAGCACCGTATAGGTGGCGGCAATGGTCAGCGTCCCCTCGACATTCACTCCCTCATGCGGCATGCGGATCGCCTCGTCGGCAGCAGAGAGCACGGCATAGGCATGGCTCAGAAACCGCCGTCCGGCCCGGGTCAGTTCCACGCCATGAGGCTGTCGCTCAAACAGCTGCTGCCCCAGCATTTCCTCCAGCTCCCGGACTGCCGTGGTCACCGCCGATTGCGAGATGTTGAGTTGCAGTGCCGCATGTGAGATGCGACCCACTTCGGCCACCGCCGTGAAGTATTTGAGCTGGCGAAGGGTCAGAGACATGGTGCGGTCTTCCTGGGGTATTTACTTATCTCTCAAAAATTACATGCCAGCGCGCGCAAATCCGATACCGAGGATTCGCTGATCTGCAGGATAACGTTCATTGCAGGCAGTCGGCGTATCTGTTTTTCAGATATCGCATCGCCTGTAAATAATGCTTTTCAGCCGATTTTCAGCTGACTAATCTTCACCTTGTCCCGCATTGCTGCCATCTGGCCGTGCGCCAACAACACAAGGTGAAACGTGAAGAAGACGCTGATTGATCTGAACTCCGACATGGGCGAAAGCTTCGGTCCATGGGCCATCGGCGATGGTGTGGACCAGGAATTGATGCCGTTGATCAGCTCGGCCAATATCGCCACAGGCTTTCATGCGGGTGATCCGAACATCATGCGCAAGACGGTGTTGTTGGCCCGGGAAAACGGCGTGGGCATCGGCGCGCACCCGGGCTTTCGCGACCTCGTGGGCTTCGGGCGCCGCCATATCAATGCACCGGCCGACGAGCTGGTGAACGACATGGTCTACCAGCTCGGCGCGCTGCGCGAATTCGCGCGGCTGGCCGGCATGACGCTGCAGCACATCAAGCCGCACGGCGCGCTCTACATGCATGCGGCGCGCGACGAGGCGCTGTCGCGCGCACTCGTCACGGCCCTGCAGCAGATCGAACCGACGCTGCGCCTGTTCTGCATGGAATCGTCCGTCACCTTCCAGGTGGCGTGCGAATTGGGCCAGCCCGTGGCGCGCGAGTTCTATGCCGACCGCGACTACGACCTGAGCGGCTCCATCGTCTTCACCCGCCGCGTCGGCGCGCTCGACCCCGAGGCCGTGGCCGCCAAGGTGCTGCGCGCCTGCACCGAAGGCGTGGTGCGCACGGTCGAAGGCCAGGACCTGGCGATCGGCTTCGACTCGGTGTGCATCCACAGCGACACGCCCGGCGCGCTGGCGCTCGTGCAGGCCACGCGCCGCGCACTGGCCGAGCACGGCATCGAAGTTGCAGGTTTTGCCGGTGCGGCTGCGCCGGCGCAGCCTTGAGTTTTCCGTTCTTCCCGCTTTCGTTCCTGTTCCCGCTTTCCAGGAGTGCATCGATGCCCGCTACCCATGAAGTCCTGAGCCCGCTGCCGGGCACCTTCTACCGCCGTTCGGCGCCTGACGCGCCGCCATTCAAGGCCGAAGGCGACACCGTGGCCGTGGGCGATGTGATCGGCCTGGTCGAGGTGATGAAGCAGTTCAGCGAAGTCACGGCCGACGTGGCCGGACGGCTGCGGGGCTTTGCCGTGGAGAACGGCGAACCCGTCGATCCTGGCCAAGCGCTGGCCGTCATCGAAGCGGCGTGAGGCCCCGTACCATGACCGCCGCATTCGACAAACTGCTCATCGCCAACCGTGGCGAGATCGCGGTGCGCATCATCCGCGCCGCGAAGGAACTGGGCCTCAAGACCGTCGCCGTCTACAGCGACGCTGACGCGCAAAGCCTCGCGGTGCGCATGGCCGACGAAGCCGTGCGCATTGGCCCGGCGCATGCCACCAAGAGCTATCTGAGCGTAGACGCCATTCTTGAAGCGGCAGCCGACAGCGGCGCCGGCGCCGTGCATCCGGGCTACGGTTTCCTGTCGGAGAACGCCGCGTTCGCCGAGCGCATCGAGGCCGCGGGCCTGGTGTTCGTCGGCCCGACGCCGCACGCGATCCGCACCATGGGCGACAAGGCCGCCGCGCGCGCCGCGGCCATGAAGGCCGGCGTGCCCACCGTGCCCGGCAGCGCGGGCGTGGTGACAGACGCCGACACCGCCGTCGCGCTGGCAAAGGGCATCGGCTACCCCATCATGATCAAGGCCTCGGCCGGCGGGGGCGGGCGCGGCATTCGCGTGGCGCACGACGAAGCCGAGCTGCGCCAGCAGTTCGCCACCGCCACGGCGGAGGCGCAGGCCGCTTTCGGCAACGGCGAGGTGTACCTCGAACGCTTCATCCGCCAGGCGCGCCACATCGAGGTGCAGATCCTGGGCGACGGCCAGCGCGTGGTTCACTGCTTCGAGCGCGAATGCTCGCTGCAGCGACGCCGCCAGAAAGTGTGGGAAGAAGCACCCTCGGCCGCCATCAGCGAGGCCACGCGCGCGGCGCTGTGCGAATCGGCGCTGCGGCTGGCCCATGCCGTGGCCTACCGCGGCGCGGGCACGCTCGAATACCTGTACGACGACGACACGCGCGAGTTCTTCTTCATCGAGATGAACACGCGCATCCAGGTCGAGCACCCCGTCACCGAGATGATCACCGGCATCGACCTCGTGAAGGAGATGCTGCGCATCGCGCTGGGCCAGCCGCTGCGCCTGCAGCAGGAAGACATCCGGCTGACCGGCGCGGCCATCGAGGTGCGCATCAACGCCGAGAACGCCGCGAAGAACTTCATGCCAAGCCCGGGCCTTGTGTCGCAGCTCGTGGTGCCGGGCGGCCCCGGCGTGCGCTTCGACACCATGCTGTTCCCCGGCTGCACCGTGCCGGCGTACTACGACTCGCTGCTGGGCAAGCTGATCGTGCACGACACCGATCGCGCCGGCGCGCTGGCCCGCATGCGGCGCGCGCTCGACGAGCTGCAGGTCGAAGGCATCCACACCACGATCCCGCTGCACCGCGCACTGTGCGAGGACACGGGCGTGGCGCAGGCCGCATTCCACACGGGCTTTCTCGAAACCTGGCTGGCGGTGAATCCGCTGGCCGACGCACCCGCCCCACTTGCGGAGGTGACCGCATGACCGCTGCCAGCACCCTCCCCACCCAGGCCCGCTACAGCTTCGGCGGCGACGAGCACCTGTTCGTCGAGATCAGCGAAGAGATGTCGCTGCCCGCCTTCTTCAAGGGCATGGCCATCTGCAATGAGCTGCGCCGCCGCGCACAGGCGGGCGAGATCACGGGCGTGACCGAGATCTGTCCCGCCAACGCCGCCTACCTCGTGCGCTTCGATCCCGATGCGATCGCGCCCGACGCACTGCTCGCCACGCTCAAAGACATCGAAGCGGGCCTGGGCGATGCCGACCTGCAGATGCAGACGCGCATCGTCGAGATTCCCGTGCTCTACAACGACCCGTGGACGCACGAGACGCTGATGCGCTTTCGCAAGCGGCACCAGGACCCGTCGGGCACCGACATCGAGTACGCGGCGCGCATCAACGGCCACGCCTCGGTCGAGGCCTTCATCGAGGCGCACTCGTCGGCGCCCTGGTTCGTGTCGATGGTCGGCTTCGTGGCCGGCCTGCCCTTTCTGTTCCAGATGGTCGAGCGCCAGCGCCAGATCCAGGTGCCCAAGTACCTGAGCCCGCGCACCGACACGCCCAGGCTCACGCTGGGCCACGGCGGTTGCTTCAGCTGCATCTACTCGGTGCGTGGTGCGGGCGGCTACCAGATGTTCGGTGTCACGCCCGCGCCCATCTTCGACCCGGCGCAACGGCTGTCCTACCTGAAGGAGCTGATGGTGTTCTTCCAGCCCGGCGACATCGTCAAGTACAAGCCCATTGACCGCGCCGAGTACGACCGCCAGATCGCGCGGGTCGAGGCCGGCACCTACGCGCTGCGCATCGCGCCAGTGTCGTTCTCGCTCAACGATTTCCTGGCCGACCCGGGCGGCTACAACCAACAGCTCCTGAAAGTGCTCCATGGCGATTGAAGTGCTCAAGCCCGGCCTCGCGACCAGCGTGCAGGACGCCGGCCGCCCCGGCTACTACCACCTGGGCATTCCGCTGTCGGGTGCGCTCGACCAGCAAAGCCTGGTGCTCGCAAACCTGCTGGTCGGCAACGACGAAGGTGCGGCCGTCATCGAAAGCACGCTGCTCGGGCCCGAGCTGCAGTTCGACGCGCCCGCGCTGGTGGCCGTGACCGGCGCCGACGCGAAGATCAAGCTCAACGGCAATGAGGTGCCACGCAATACCGCATTCGCGGTGCAGGCCGGCGACAGGCTCGGCTTCGACTTCATGAAGCTCGGCGCGCGCATGTGCATCGCCGTGGCCGGCGGCATCGACGTGCCGGTGGTGCTGGGCAGCCGCTCGACCTATGGCCTGGGCGCATTCGGCGGCTTCAACGGACGCAAGCTGCTGGCCGGCGACAGACTGCCCGTGGGAGTACCGTCCGCCACCGCCCGCGCGGGTCGCACGGTGGAGGCCGCATTGCTGCCGGTGCTTGACAAGGAAGTGGTCCTGCGTGTGCTGCCGGGCATCTACTTTCACCGACTGCAGGAGGTGTCGGTGCAAAGCTTCTTCGCCGACACCTGGACCGTCGGTTCCGAGGCCGACCGCATCGGCTACCGCTACAAGAACGGCACGCCGCTGAAGTTCCACGAGCGCACGCCGCCATTCGGCGCGGGCGACGACCCGTCGAACATCGTCGATGCGGGCTACCCATACGGTTCCATCCAGGTGCCGGGCGGACGCGAACCGATCATCCTGCACCGCGATGCGGTCTCGGGCGGCGGCTACGCGATGGTCGGCACCGTCATCAGCGCCGACATGGATCTCATCGCCCAGATGCAGCCAAACCACAAGGCACGCTTTGTCGAAGTCGATATGGCGCAGGCGCTCGAAGCACGCGCCGAGCGGCGGCGAAGCATCGAGCGCTTGCGCGCAGCGCTCTCGGCCTGAGCGCGACCCTCTTCGTCCCTCTCAAGAGAGCCGATGACAACCAAGAAAGCGGTCGAGTTCGCCACGCTCGAATGGGTTGCGTCGTTCAACCACCATCGCCCGCCTGGACCCATCGGGCATCACTCTTGCCGGCCTCGAGCCTGCCCGCCAAACTCCTCCCACAGCGCCTGCGTATGCTCGCCCAGCGCGGGCACGGCGCCCATGGCGGCTTCGGCATCCGACAGCGTGGCCGGGGGCAGCAGGGCCTGGATGCTGCCGGCGGGCGTGGCCACCTCGCGCCAGCGTTCGCGCGCCTGCAATTGCGGATGGTTCCAGACCGCGTGCATGTCGTTGAGCGGCGCGTTGGCGATGCCGCCTGCATCCAGGCGCTGCATGGCCTGTTCGCGGCTCAGGTGGGCCAGCACGGATGCGATCACCGTATCGAGTTCCGCACGGTGCGCCACGCGCTGCAGGTTGGTGGCAAAGCGCGCGTCCTGCGCCAGCGCGGGCTGCTGCAGCACATGGGTGCAGAAGCTGTGCCATTCGCGGTCGTTCTGCAGGCCGAAGATCAGGCTCTGGCCGTCACCGGCCGTGTACTGGCCATAGGGCGCGATGGAAGGATGGGTCAGCCCGCTGCGCGCAGGCGCCGTGCCGCCGTAATGGGCGAAGTTCAGCGGGTAGGACATCCACTCGGCCAGCGCCTCCAGCATGGACACCTCCACGCGCAGGCCCCGGCCGGTGCGGGCGCGCTGCAGCAGCGCAGACAGGATGCCCGAGTAGGCATACATGCCGGCCGCGATGTCGGCGATGGAAATGCCCACGCGTGCGGGCTGATCAGGCGTGCCCGTGACCGAGATCAGGCCGGCTGCCGCCTGGATCAGCAGGTCGTAGGCCTTCCTGTCGCTGAGCGGGCCGCCCTCGCCATAGCCCGATATATCGCAGACGATGAGACGCGGATATTTCTCATGCAGGCTGTCGAAATCCATGCCCATTCTCTGCATGGCACCCGGGGCCAGGTTCTGGATCAGGATATCGGCGTTTTTCAGTATTTTCCCGACGATATGCTGCCCTTCGGCGGTCTTGATATCTGCGGCCAGGCTTTGCTTTCCCCGATTGGCCCATACAAAAAAGGATGATTCACCATGGACCTTGTCGTCATAGCCCCGTGCAAAATCCCCATCGGGCAATCGCTCCAGCTTGATGACCCTGGCACCCAGGTCCGCCAGCTGCCGGCTGGCAAAAGGCCCTGCCACGGCGTGTTCCATGGCCAATACCGTCAAACCATCCAATGGGCGTGTCTGCATTTTCTTGAACGAGGCGAATATTCGATTCGCCGCATTCTAGAAGTGCGACCATCACCCAGCCAGTCGGCATTTTCTAAGCGGAATTTCAAATCTTCTAAGGCAGGGTTTCCTGCACGGCGCCTTCCTCGGGCAAAAGCTGGGCCGCCACATAGGCCACGAAATCGCGGGCATAGGCGGGCAGGGTTTCGGGTTCGCGCGTGACCACCTTCTGCTCGCGCTGCGCCCAGGCCTCGTCCAGGCCCACGGCGGCCAGCCTGCGCGCCTGCAGCGCCGGCCGGGCAATGGAGCGTGGCACCAGCGCAATGCCCACGCCTTCCTGCACGCACTGCAGCACGGCCTCGAATGTTGGTGCGTGCACACGTACCCTGGGATTCATTCCCAGCCTGGAAGCCATGCCTTGGAGGTAGAGGAAGTTGCTGGTCTTGCGGCCGATCGAGACCAGGTCGTAGGTCAGCGCGGTTTCCAGCGGCACCCTGCTGCTGGCGGCCAAGGGGTGGCCAGCGGGCACCACAAACACCAGTTCATCATGGCCATAGGTGATGGCATGCAGGCCATGCAGATCGATCTGGCCGGCCACCAGGCCCACATCGGCACTGCCGTCGAGCACGGCGCGCACCGTGTCTTCGCTCAGGCGCTCCTCCAGGTCCACATTGACGTTCGGATAATGGGCCAGATAGCGGCTGAGCACAGGCGCGATTCCCGTCAGCGTGCTGCTGTTGGCAAAGACGCGGATATGTCCCGATATTCCGTTGATGTGTCTTTGCATTTCTCCGTGCAAGCGGTCCACGCTGCCGAAAATGGAATCGGCGTATTTCTTGACCGTCATTCCCGCCGGGGTCAGCACCATGCCTTTGGACGTTCTTTCAAACAGCGATGCACCCATGGCCTGCTCCAGATTCTTGAGCCGGTAGCTGGCCGATGGCGCCGTCAAATGCATTTCAGCCGCGCCTGCGCTGAGGCTTTTGGCCTGGGCAATGGCAAGGAAAACCCTGAGATCCGTCAATTCATATCGCATCCGCTGCATGCCCGCCGGGAGCATTTCCTTGGTGTTAGACGGTTTCTAACCGCCCTATCAATGATTCGACTGGCTGCATTGGCCGCGCATTTCTATAGTCGGCGCCAGGAGACAACGGAGAAAATTATGGACTTCAAGACGGCAAGACGCCAAACCCTTCTCACCGCCCTGCTTCTGGCCGCCGGCGCGGCCGCATCGCAGGACTATCCTGCGCGCCCCATCAAGCTGGTGATTCCCTACGCGGCAGGCGGCCCCACCGACACCTTCGGCCGCGCCATGGCCGATGTCTGGAGCCAGAAGCTGGGCACGCCCGTGGTGATCGAGAACCGCACGGGTGCCGGCACCCTGGTGGGCACGGAGGCGGTTGCCAAGGCAGCCCCTGACGGCTACACCCTGCTGCTGACCACGGTGGCGCATGCCGTCAATCCCTACATCCACGACAAGCTGGGCTACCGCACGGAGGAAGACTTCGCGCCCGTGGGATTGCTCGCCAGGGCGCCGCTGGTGCTGGTGGTGGACAAGCGGCTGCCCGTGCAGAGCCTGCCGGATTTCCTGGCCTATCTGCGGGCGCGGCCCGGCCAGGTCAGCTATGCATCGGCGGGCGTGGGCAGCGCTCCGCATCTGGGTGCGGAGCTGCTGAACCTGATGGCGGGAACCCGGGCCCAGCATGTGCCCTACCGGGGCAGTGCGCCGGCCATACAGGACCTCATCGGCGGGCACCTGGCCTTCATGCTGGACAGCGCTCCCACGGGCCTGGCCCAGGTCAAGGCGGGCACGGTGCGCCTGCTGGCCACTACCATGGCCCAGCGCCTGCCGCAGACACCCGACACGCCTGCCATTGCCGAGCAGGTGCCCGGCTACGAGGCCTATACCTGGAACGCCGTGTTCGCCCCCGCAGGCACGCCGCCAGCGCTGATTGCCCGCCTGCAGTCCAGCCTGCAGGCCACGGTGGACGATGCCGGGCTGCAGAAAAAGGCCTACGACATGGGCCTGGTGCTGGAAAAGCAGCCGCGCCCCCAGGCGCTGGCCGCCTTCCTCAAGCAGGAGCTGGACAAATGGGGCAAGGTCGCCCGCGCCGCCCACATGAGCGCGAACTGAGGAGAGTCGCCATGCCACGCCACCCATCCCTGTGCGCCCAGCGCTACTTTGAAGACTTCGCGCTGGGCGAGGTCTTCGCCCTGCCCTCGCGCACCATGACCGATGCCCTGTTCGCCGCCTTCCAGCTGGCCAGCGGCGACAACCATCCCGTGCACTACGACGTGGAGTACTGCCGTGCGCGCGGCATGCCCCACATGCTGGCCCACGGCTACCAGGTGGCCATACAGACGGCGGCGGGCGCCGGCCTGTTCCCGCACATGGTCGAGGAATCGCTCAAGGGCTTCCTGGAGCAGGGCAGCCGCTTCCTGGCCCCTGTCTATGTGGGCGACACGCTGTACTGCACGCTGACGGTGTCCGAGCTCAAGCCCGGCAATACCACGGGCGTGCTGACCCTGGCCACCGAGGTGCTGAACCAGCGCGACGAGCGGGTGTCCGACGGGTTTCAGAAATACCTGTTGAGGAAGCGGCCGGCCTGAAGGCCAGGGGATGGATGCAGGGGCAGCGTCCCCCAAAGACCCGCCCCCTCGCTTGGCTACGCCGGCGCGGCAACCGCCGCCGGGCTTTCTGGCGAAAAATAGCGGCCCTGCACACGCCCATCCCCCACCATGAGATCCCCCATCAGCATCGTCGACGTCGACCGCCTCGACTCCTGGAGCAAATACAAGCCCGGCATGTGCGACAGCTGTGCGGCCAACTGCTGCACCATGCCGCTGGAGGTGCAGCTGCCCGATCTGGTGCGGCTGGAACTGGTGGATCCGTTCGAGGTGGACAACGTGGAGCCCAAGCTCATCGCCAAGCGGCTGATGAAGATGCGGCTGATCGACCACTACAACCCCAAGCACAACATCTTCACCATGGCGCGGCGCGCCAGCGGGGACTGCAATTTCCTGGATGCCAAGTCGCGGCGCTGCACGGTCTACGACAAGCGACCCGAAACCTGTCGCTTGCACCCCAAGAAGGGCCCCAAGCCCGGCTTTTGCGCCTACGGTCACAAGGACCGCTGAAACGGCTTCAGGCCGTGGGCAACCCGGGCAGCCAGATCCTTGCCTGCAGCCCCGGATGCATGTTCTCGAAGCCCAGCTTGCCGCCATGCAGCTGCACGATGGCCAGCACGCTGGCCAGGCCCAGGCCATAGCCTTCGCGGTCCGATTCGGCGCGGTAAAAGCGGGTGCTCATCTTCTCGCGCGTCTGCGCGTCCACGCCCGGCCCCCGATCCTGGACGATGATTTCCACGCCCCAGGCGCCGCCGTCCATGCCGTGCTCGTGGGCCACGCCCGCGCGCAGCAGCATGTCGGCGCCGTGGTCGCTGTCGGGCAGTGATCCGTACTTGATGGCGTTGTCCACGAGGTTGGCCACGGCGCTGGCCAGCAGGTCGCCGTCGCCCAGCGCCATGGGCGTGCCCTCGACCTCCAGGCGCAGCACGCCGCCTGCGTCCTCGACCAGCGGTTCGTAGAACTCCACCACGTCGACCAGCAGGGCACGCAGGTCAACGGGCGCGAAGTTCTTGCGGCTGGCGCCGCTTTCCACTTCGGCGATCTGCAGCAGCTTGTCGAAGACCACGCCCAGCTCGGCCACTTCCTGGGCCACCAGCGCCAGCGTCTCGTTATTTTCCTCGGGCGTGGCCTGCTGGGCATTGCGCAGGCGCAGCAGGATGCGCGTCAGCGGCGTGCGCAGGTTGTGGGCGATGGTGTTGGAGACATGGCGTATGCCGTCCATCAGCAGTTCCAGCCGGTCCAGCATGGTGTTGATGTCGCGGTTGAGCAGCGTGAACTCATCGTCGCGGCGCGTGACCGGGATGCGCTGGCGCAGGTCGCCCGTGGCCACGCGCGCCATGGTGCTGCGGATGTCGGCGGCACGCTCTTCCACCACGCGCCGGAAGGCCCCGGCGCCCAGCACGGCCATGCCCAGGGCCACCAGGCCGGCCAGCAGGCTGGCGCGGCCGAACAGCTCCTCCACATCGCTTTGCACCTGCATGTCGCTGCCGACGGCCAGCAGCTTGCCGTCGGACAACTGGGCCACGGCCACGCGGCCCGCGATGATGCGGCCGTTGCGCCGCACCTTGAGATCGCGCACGCCCATCTCCGTCAGGCGGCGTGCGGGCACCACGTCGGCGTTGCCGATGATGGGATTGCCGTCGCCATCCATGAGGATGAGGATTTCGGTATCGGTGTTGACGCCGTCCAGCAGGGTCTGCTGGATCTCGGCCTCCAGCGCGGGCTCGCCGTACTTGTCGCGGTGCTCGACCAGGCGGCGCATGTGGTTCTCGGCCTGCCGGTCCATGCGCATGCGCAGCACGCCCACGGTCTGCACGTAGAACACCGACAGCACGATGGACATGGTCAGCACCAGCAGCACGCCGTAGGTCAGCGCCAGCCGGAAGGCCGTGGAGCTCCAGGGCTTGGCCAGCGACATGGGATCAGGCCACCTGCGGCAGGTCCTGAGGCCGGTCCGACAGGCTGTAGCCCACGCCGCGCACGGTGTGGATCAGCGCAGGCTCGAAGCCCTTGTCCACCTTGCCGCGCAGGCGGCTGATGTGCACGTCGATGACATTGGTCTGCGGGTCGAACCGGTAGTCCCACACCGACTCCAGCAGCATGGTGCGCGTGACGATCTGGTGCGCGTGCTGCATCAGAAAGGCCAGCAGGCGGAACTCGCGCGGCTGCAGGGCCAGCGGCTGGCCTGCGCGCTCGGCGCTGCGCGTGAGCAGGTTCAGCCGCAGGTCGGCCAGGCGCATCTCGCGCGCCGGGGCCGGGATCTGGGCGCGGCGCACCAGGGCCTCCAGGCGCGCCGAGAGTTCGGAGAAGGCAAAGGGCTTGGTCAGGTAGTCGTCGCAGCCGGCCTTGAGGCCGCGCACGCGCTCGTCCGTGGCCGACAGGGCGCTGAGCACCAGCACCGGCGTCTGCTTGCCCATGGAGCGCAACGTCTGCAGGATCTGCAGGCCGTCGAAGCCGTTGGGCAGCATGCGGTCGAGGATGATCACATCCCAGCTCTCGCCCACGGCCATGGCGATGCCCTGCACACCATCGCTGCACACCGCCACCTGCGCGCCCTGCTGGCGCAGGCCTTCGGCGATGTAGCGCGCGTTCAGCGCGTCGTCTTCGATGATGAGATAGCGGTACATGCGGGCGGCAGGGCCTGACTCGAAACTGAGGCAGACACTATACGGCGCGCCAGACTCCGCCGAGATCGGTGGGGGTGCCGGCATGTTTACCACCTCTTTTCAGCCTTGGGCTGCGCTGCGCGGCATCGCACCGCATGAAACTGGCGTGATCCGGACCAGGCACACCGCGGGGTGCCACCCAGGGTCCGACCGCCCCTCCCGCACAGCAGGAGGGGAAGGGCGTCAAGCGCCTCAGGGCGCTGCCCACATCGGCAGATCGCCGCTGGCCACGCGCACCTGCCACTCGGCCAGCATCATTTCCTTGACCAGGTCCAGGTGCTCCAGGCGGTGCTCGTTGATCGATCCCAGCGAATCGATCAGCTCCAGGATGGAGCCCTGACCCAGCTTGTAGGCGTCCTGGGCCATCTGGTTGAGCGGCGCGATCTGCGCCAGGCCCTGCTTTTCATAGGCGCGCACGGCATCGCGGCGCAGCTTCAGCTGCTTGATGGCGCGCTGCAGCTCGGTACGCGCCTCGATCAGCGCGGCGTCGTAGCGCAGCTGGGCCTGTTCGGCCTCGACCTGGGCACGCGCGATAGGGCCTTCGCGGCGATCGAACAGCGGCAGCTCCACCGACACGCCGATCTGGTTGTAGTTGCCGTCAAGGCGGTTGCGCACGCGCGCCACGCTCACGCTGGGCGTGGGCAGGGCTTCGCGGCGTTCCAGCTCGACCTTGTGGCGCAACTGGTCCAGCTCGGCCTGGGCGGCCACCAGGGCCGGCAGGCGCTGGCGCGCGGCCTCCCAAAGCTCCTGCTCGTGCAGCAGCTGGCCCACGGGCACGGCCTGCAGGCTGCCCGTGGCGCGCGGCGCCCATTGGGGCAGGGCGGCCAGGGCGGCGGCGTGCGAGGCGGCGTCCTGCCAGTCCGACTGGGCCTGGCTGACCTGCATGGCCATCTGGGCCTGCTGCAGGCTCAGGCGCGCGCCGTCATAGCGGCTGCGCGCGCCGGCCTCGATCTGGCCGCGCACGATATTGCCTGCGCCATTCAGCGACTCCTGCGCCTCTTCCCAGACCTTCAGGCGCTGCTGCGTCATCAGCAGGTCGATGAAGGCCGTGGCTGCATCGTTGAGCGTGGTGGCCACGGCCACCTCGACATTGGCACGCGCCGCCGTCTCGCCCTTGCGCGCGTTCTCCATGCGCAAACGCCGCTGGCCGAAGATGGGCAACGGCTGCTCTATGCCCCACTGCTTCTCGCCCGGCTTGCTGCTGTACGACGCCGTGGGATTGGGAAACGCCGCCGCCGTGCGGCTGTCCGCCTGCGCAATCCCGATCTGCAGCCGCTGCGCCGCCAGCTGGGGCTGGTTGCGCACCACCATCTGCAGATACTCCTGCATCCCCACCGGCTGCTGCGGCGCAGCCGCCGGAGCCACCTCGGAGGCAGGCGCCGCAGTGATGGCCGGCACAGCCGCCCCGCCCGGTACAGCGGGCACAGCGGGCACAGCCTGCTGCGCAAGCGCAGAACCCGCCCCCCAGCACAGCGCCACAGCCACAAACAGGGCCCGATAACGGGCGCTGCCTGCAAAACCGGCGCGACCAAAAGCCAGGGACGCCGAGCAAGAGCCGCCTCGCGGCGAGGGCGTCGTCCCCCCCGCGAAGCGAGAGGGGGAAGCGGCGAAGCCGCTCAGGGGGCTATCACTCTTTTTCATCGAGTTCTTCCTGCGTCAACATGTTCTTGGGGCCCAGCAGCGCATAGAGCACGGGCAGCAGCACCAGGGCCACCAGGGGCAGCACCACCATGCCGCCCACGATCACGGAGGCGAAGGGCTTTTGCGTCTCGCTGCCCACGCCCGTGGACAGCGCCATGGGCAGCAGGCCCAGCAGCGCCAGCAGCGCCACGAGCACGATGGAGCGCATGCGTTCGGCAGCGCCCTCGACCAGGGCCTGCATCATGGGCATGCCCTGCCGTCGCAATTCCTCCACGGCCGAGATCACCAGCAGGCCGGCCAGCGCCACCTGTCCCAGCAGCGCGATGAAGCCGATGGCCGCGCTGATGGACAGCTCGATGCCCGCAAAGTGCAGGGCCGCGATGCCGCCCACCATGGTGAAGGGCGCGCACAGCAAGATGATGCCGGCGCTGCGCGCCTGGCCCAGCGCGCCGAACAGCAGGGCGTAGACGATGATCAGCGACAGCGGCACCACGATCTTCAGGCGTGCGGCCGCGCGTTGCTGGTTCTCCCACTCGCCGCCCCAGACGGCCTGGTAGCCCTCGGGGATCTTCACGTTCTTCTTGAACGTGGCCAGCGTGTCCTTGACCACGGAGCCGATGTCGCGGCCTTCCACGTTGAACTTGAGCGCCATGTAGCGCGCATTGCCTTCGCGGAAGATGGAGGAGTTGCCGATCTTGATGGCGACCTGGCCCACCGAATGCAGCGGCACCGAGCCGCCCGCAGCGCCATTGGGCAGGGGGATGGCGATGTTGCGGATGCGCTCCTCATCCATGCGGTCCACATAGGGCAGGCGCACGCGCACGGGCACGGGGTACTCGCCCTCCCACAGCGTGGTGGAGATGTTGCCGGCCAGCGCCGCCTCCAGCGTCTTTTGCGCGGTCTCCATGGCAATGCCCTGGCGCGCCAGCGACTGGCGGTCGAACTCCACGTGGACCTGGGGTGCAGGCGCATCGCGGTACAGGCCCAGATCGACCACGCCGTCGATGTCCTTCACCAGGTCCACGGTCTGCTGCAGGATGGCGCGCAGCTGCGGAATGTCGGGACCGAAGACCTTGAGCACCACCTGGCCGCGCGCGCCGGACGTCGATTCCTCCACGCTGTCGCGGATGGGCTGGGCGAAGTTGAACGACACGCCCGGAATCTCGCTCAGCGTGGCGCGCATCTGCTCGATGAGCTGGGGCTTGGTCAGGCCCTTGCGCCATTCGCCGTGGCCCTTCAGGCGCACCAGCACCTTGGCCAGGTTAAGCGTCTCGTTGTCGGTGCCGGACTCGGGCCGGCCCTGCTCGGTGGTGACGGTGATCACCTCGGGGAAGGTCTTCAGGCGCAGGCGCACGTCGCGCAGCACTTCCTGGCCCTTTTCCAGCGAGATCGATGCGGGCATCTGCACCAGCACATAGGCATCGCCTTCATCGAGCTCGGGCAGGAATTCCGTGCCCAGCCAGGCCGCCGACAGGCCGGCCGCCACCAGGATGGCGAGCGAGCCGACGATGACGATGACGCGGCGGCGCCCGGCACCCAGCAGGGTGCCGATCCAGTGCTGGTAGCCGTGGTGCGCGCGATCGAAGATCTTGGGCTCTTCCACCATCACGTGCTGGGGCTTGAGGAACAGCGCGCACAGCGCCGGCACCAGGCCCATGGCGAAGACCAGGGCGCCCAGCAGCGCGAAGCTGTAGGTCATGGCCAGCGGACGGAAGATGCGGCCCTCGATGCTTTCCAGCGAGAACACGGGGATCAGCGCCGCGATCACGATGGCCATGGCGAACAGCGTGGGCTTGGCCACGGCCACGGCCGAGTCGATGATGATGTGGCGCATGTCCGCCTGCGTCTGCGGCTTGCGCAGGCGGGCGTTGCGGATGATGTTTTCGGCCAGCACCACGGCGCCGTCCACCATGATGCCGAAGTCGATGGCGCCCATGGAGATCAGGTTGGCCGGCATGCCCAGCAGGTGCAGGCCGATGAAGGCCACCAGCAGCGACAGCGGAATCACCGTGGCCACGATCAGCGAGCCGCGCAGGCTGCGCAGGAACAGCCACAGCACGCCCACGATCAGCGTGGCGCCGAACAGCAGGTTGTGCTGCACCGTGCCCAGCGTGTGGCCGACCAGGTCGGAGCGGTCGTAGTTGGTCTCCATGTGCATGCCCTCGGGCAGGCCGCCGTCATTGAGCGCGGCCACCTTGGCATGGATCTGGTCCAGCACCACAGAGGGGTTCTCGCCGCGCTTGAGCAGCACGATGCCCTGGACCACGTCGTCGGCATCGTCCATGCCCACCGAGCCCTGGCGCGGCGTGTGCGACTGCACCACGCGCGCCACGTCGCCAATGGTCACGGGCGCGCTGCCGCGCATGGCCACGACCACGCCCTGGATCTCCTGCGGCGTGCGCAGCAGGCCGATGCCGCGGATGATCAGCGACTGCTCGCCCCGGCGCATCAAGCCGCCGCCCACGTTGCGGTTGGACTTGGACAGGGCATCGCTCACGTCTTCCAGCGACAGGCCCAGCGCATACAGCTTCTCGGGATCCACCTCGACGTGGTACTCCTTGACGAAGCCGCCGATGCTGACCACGTCGGCCACGCCCTGCACCTGCTTGAGGGTGCGCACCACGCGCCATTCCTGCTCGGTGCGCAGCTGTGCCAGCGTGTGGCGGTCGCTCTTCAGGCGATAGTAGAAGATCTTGCCCAGCGGCGTGTAGTCGGGCGCCATCTCGGGCGTGACGCCGTCGGGCAGATTGGCCTGGGGCAGGCGCTGCGACACCTCGGCGCGCGCATGGAAGCTGTCGGCATCGTCATTGAAGACGAGGTTGATCATGGCCAGGCCGAAGTAGCTCTCCGAGCGCAGCGACACCAGGCCCGGCGTGCCGTTGAGCTCGCGCTCCAGCGGCTGGGTGATCTGGCGCTCCACCTCCTCGGGGGCCAGGCCCGGCGCCTGGGCAATCACGCCGACCTGCACATTGGTCACATCGGGATAGGCCTCGATGGCCGTGTGCAGGTATGAGTACACGCCATAGATGGCGATGATCAGGGTGGCACACAGGGCGACGAGCCGCCGGTGCACCACAAACGCTATCAGGGAACGCAGCATTGATGAGTCTCCTGGCCGCGATCAGAGCAGCTGGCTGGCTGCGCCGTCGAGCAGCAGGCCACCGCGCACGACGATCTTTTCACCCGACTTCAGGCCCGACACCACGGGCACCATGCCGCGCGAGGGCCGACCCAGCACCACGGTGCGGGCCTCGAACTGCTGCTCGCCGGTCTGCACGAAGACGATGCTGCGGCTTTCATCCTTGATGAGCACGGCCGTCACGGGGATCAGCATCTCGTGCTCGTTGGAGACCTGCAGGCCCACGCGCGCCTGCATGCCGGAACGCAGCACGGGGTTCTGCGCATCGAGCTGCACGATGACGGAGGCACGGCGCGACTCCTTGTCCAGCGTGGCGCCCAGGTGGCGCACCGTGCCGGTCAGGGGCTTGGGCAACTGCGGCACATCGACCTGCACGGCACTGCCCAGGCGGATGCCGGGCAGATCGCTTTCAAAGACATCGGCCACCACGTTCATGGCGGCGGGATCGCCGATCAGGAACAGCTCGCCGCTGGGCTCGACCGAGGCGCCGACCACGGCCTTGCGCTCGGCCACCACGCCGGCGCGCGGCGCACGCAGCACCAGCCGGTCGCCACCGCCTTGCCCCAGCAGCGCCGACGTGCCCTGGGCACGTGCCAGCTCCTGGGCCGACTCGCGCAGCTTGGCCTGGGCCGCACGCAGATCCACTTCCACGCCCACGCCCTTGTCCACCATGGTCTGCTGGCGCCGCACTTCCACGGTTGCCACGTCATGCGCGCTGCGGGCAGCTTCCACCTCGTAGCGCACGCGCAGTGCCTCGGGGCTGACCAGGGTGGCCAGCTCGTCGCCGGCCTTGACGATGTCACCCACGTGGGCACGAACCGACACCACGCGCGCGGCCAGCGGCACCGAGACAGTGGCCACGCGGTCCTCGGCAAAGGCCACACGCGCGGGCGCCCAGGCCATTTGCGTGCCCTGCGGATCGGCCACCACGGCGATGTCCAGCATCTTCAGCGACTCGGGCTTGACCCGCACCACGCCGGCCGGCGCGGGCGCCTGCACGGCAGGTTCGTTCTGTGCCGATGCCTTGGATGCATCGCAGCCCGCCACAAGGCAGGCCACGGCGATGACAGCGCATGCCGATGCCGCCGGAAACCGGGCTGCCTTGGGCAGGCCCGCAAATGTCTTGATCATTCTTGCCCCTTCAATCCATGCCTGGAGCGCAGGGACTGCAGCGAGCCGACCCTTGTCTCCTGAGATGAAACAGATGCTAGAAAACGCATCTTCCTGCGTGCGTGAAGCCTTCATTACCGTTTGGTAAGACATTCGCGTACCTGGGCCGGCGCCCGGGGCTGCTCCCCGGCAGGGATCGCCTGGGCTTTTTCGAGAACCAGCGCGATCCGCTGCGCCGCCGCGGACCTGCCGCCTGCGGTGCACCAGGGCCCCAGCCGCAGCGGCCGCAGACCTGTGGATATCCCGGGGAAAAACGTGCTATGCAAAGCCAAAGATCTGCACAGGCCCTGTTTTCCACAGTGGTGACAACTTCCACCGTCTTCTGGAAATCGCGGGGAACCTGAACCCATGAAAAATCCGTTGCAAATCAATGGTGAATGGTGACAATCACCCAATCAATCCACAAGCATGCCAACAACATGTACACAGGATTGATCACAGGCCGAACGCCCTGGCCGCTGTGGGCAAGACTGTGGATGCAGCCACGCGCATGGTCATCAACGGCCATGGGAACAATCCAGGAACAGCCGGTGGACAGATGTCCATCCCGGTGACCGATACCCACCTGTGCACACATGCGATTGGCGGGTTCAGTGATCCATATGACGGGCAGCTTGTAGGCTGTACGGCATACGAAAAACGCGCTTTGTGCGCTGTATTTCATAAGATTTCGCATCTTATTTAATACATATCACTGTACGAATCTTTATAAACAGATGGACCAAGATGATCCATTTGGTCAAAACACGCCGAAATGCATGAAAAAAAATGGGCTGATCAGGCCCTGAAATCCTTTGATGACGTGGTCGGGGCCATCCCAGGGTTCCGAAATCGTGAGGGGCAGCGAAAAATGGCGGCCCAGATCGCGCAGACCTTCAGCCAGGCCCAGCTGGGAAAAATCGATGAGGGCGCACCGGAGCCCACCCGGTCCATTGCCGTGGTGCAGGCCGGAACGGGGGTGGGCAAATCGCTGGCGTACAGCATTCCCGCCATTTCGATGGCGCTGGCGCGCGGCACCCGGGTGCTGATTTCCACGGCCACCGTCGCCCTGCAGGAACAGCTGGTGAACAAGGACCTGCCCGCGCTGGCCCAGCAGCTGGAGCAGCCCTTCAAATTCGCGCTGGCCAAGGGGCGGGGCCGCTTTGTCTGCAAGCTCAAGCTGGAGCGGCTGGCCAGCACCGGCGAGGCCCAGGACGAGGATCTGGACGATCTGTTCGCCGAAGAAAAGGCGCAGGCCCAAAGCCGCGTGGCACGCCCGGCCCAGGAGCTGGAGGCGCGCATGCAGTTCTACAAAAGCATGGCCAACGCGCTGGCGTCCCAGGCCTGGGACGGCGACCGCGACTCTCTGGAAACCCCGCCCGAGGCCGAGGCCTGGAGCCCCGTGGCGGCCGAATCCTCGTCCTGCACCGGCAAGCACTGCCCGGCCTTCAGCAACTGCGTCTACTACGAGCGCCGCAAGGACCTGGTGGCCGCCCAGGTCATCGTGGCCAACCACGATCTGCTGCTGTCCTCCCTGGGTGCGCGGCTGCTGCCCGAACTGGACAACTGCCTGCTGGTGCTGGACGAAGCCCACCATCTGCCCGCCACGGCGCTGGGCCAATTCGCCGGCGAGATGGACCTGAGCCGCCTGGGCTGGATAGACAAGCTGACCAGCCGCGCCCTGCGCGTGAACACTATGGTCGAGGTCGAAGAACTGGCAGACCTTCCAGCCCATGCCAGCCAGCTGCGCCAGCAGCTGCAGGAACTGGCGCGCCTGGTGATGGAGCTGTACGGCGATACGCTCAAGTCACAAAAGGACAGCTGGGGGCCGGCGCGGGTGCGCGCACCGCGCGGCATGCTGCCCGAGCCCCTGCTGGAGCCTCTGGGCAAGGCCGCCCACCATGCCAACAGCTTTCTGGATGCGCTGCGCGCCATCTCCAAGGCACTGCGCGCCGCCATCAAGGACAATCCAGAGGAAGCACGCAGGCTGTCTACAGCTTATGCACAGGTTGGCGCACTGGCTCCCCGCCTGGAATCCGTCTATGACACGGCCCAGCTGCTGATGCAACAGCCAGCGCAGGATGACGACAGTAGCCGCGTTCCCAATGCCAAATGGTTCACGTTGGAGACAGATGGCGAGTACATCGTGGTCAAGGCCCATGCCAGCCCCATCCTGCCCGGTGCCACGCTGCGCCACCATCTGTGGTCCCAGGTGCGCGGTGCCGTGCTCACATCGGCCACCCTGACCAGCTGTGGACAATTCGACTTCTTTTTGCGCGAGGCAGGCCTGCACGACGATGCGGCCGTGACCACGCTGGAAGTGCCCAGCCCCTTCGACTACGCGCGCCAGGGCACCCTGGTGGCGCGCGAAACCGTGGCCGACCCCAAGGAGGCCGCCCGCTTCACCCAGCAGATGGTGGACGCGCTGCTGGGCGACCTGTCCCACGTGCAGGCCGGCGCCCTGGTGCTGTTCACCTCGCGCGAGCAGATGCGCCTGGCGGTGGATGCGCTGTCCACGGCCATGCGCTCGCAGGTGCTGGTGCAGACGGCCATGCCCCGCGCCCTGCTGCTGGCCCGCCACCGCGATGCCGTGGAGATGGGCGAGCCGTCCATCATCTTCGGCATGCAGTCCTTCGGCGAGGGCCTGGACCTGCCCGGCGCGCTGTGCGAGTCCCTGTTCATCACCAAGCTGCCCTTTGCCCCGCCCGATGACCCCGTGGGCGAGGCCCGGGCCGAATGGCTGCGCAGCAGCGGCCGCAACCCCTTCAATGAGCTGGTGGTGCCGGCCACGGCGATCCGCCTGGCCCAGTGGGTGGGCCGCGCCATACGCACCGAGGAAGACCAGGCCCATGTGTATTGCTATGACCGGCGACTGGTGAACACCAGCTATGGCCAGCAGCTGCTCAAGGGCCTGCCGCCCTTTGCCCTGCAGCGCCGCCCGGCACGCTGAGCCGGACCCTGTGGAAAGCATGCGAAAAACAGGCCGCGCCCTGTCGCCACTGCATTCCCTTGCATATGCAAGTCATTGATCACGGCTGATTTTTTCAATCAGCGAGCTTGCCGATTGCCCACAGGCCACTTGCACACAGCCTGTGGGCAACCGTATTTCCCGGCTCCCGCATCTCCCTACATGCCCTCTGCAGCACGGTCCCGGATCCCGCTGGATACCGCTGGATCTCGCAGACCGTGCCTGCTCCCCGGCCCCGCCATACCCGCCAACAGATCCCTCCAACAGGCCTGTGGAACGCCCAGGACGCGCTTGCGCGGGCAACCCAGGGCCTGACAGCTGCCAAGCCTCCACGGTCCTCTGCAGGCCGCTGAAGCGCTCGGGCTGATTCACGTCCTCTTGCCCTGGTGCGCCAGCAGCCATCACTTTTCGTGATTGCCCTTGCCTGGACTGGATCTGCTGCTCCTGATCTGGATGCGCAGTCCTCTTGCAGGCCGGCAACAAGGGGTTGAATTTTTTTGAATGGCCGAACACTGCCTCTGGCGCATCCGCTTGCGTCCACCTGGCAAACCGCGTTTTCCTGAAGTCTTCCACGTCCAGTGCACAGCCCGTTGTGGAAAAGCGCCCGTTCCACAGCGTTCCTGCGAGGCCGCGAGGAAGTCTTGTCTTCGTGCGTCTTCGTGCATACGGCCATGGCGCGCGAACCGATCCGAAATTTTTTGAACACAGGCGCGCCAATTTCGCTGGAGCAGTCCCTCGTCTGGACATGCCCAGGCTCCAGACAACCTGGCACGTCTGTTTTTTTGAAAAACCGTTCGGCCTTCGCTTCCCGCGTGACTTCGCCTTCGGTTGTTCTTTGATCTTCTTATAAAGAGTAGTCGTAGTAGTAGAGGCATGACATCTCTGTGGATAACTCACTATTCCTCAAAAAAAACAATGCCTTGCCCGATTGAAAAACATGTGATCAAAGCCCTGTTCCCGGTGTCTCCCGAACGGGGATAGTTTGCCTGTTTCGATTTTTTCTGTGGATAACTGTTGAGTTGGTCTTCATCTATCCACAGTTTTGTGCGATGTGTATTTTTTCCTTTATTGCAATTCAAGTTGTTGATCTATAAGGATTTTTTGGTTTACCCAGATGAAAAGAAGGCTTGCCAGACATGGATGAGCACATGGTCTGGCAGTGCTGTGACCTGTTGACAGGCCGTTTTTCCTGACGGACCGGCTGCCTTTTTTTATCCAGAACGGTCTTGCCACTGTGAAAAACCACCCTTGGCTGTTATTCCTATCTCTCTTATTTTTTAATTAGTAGTAGTAGTAAGTGAAGTGCTTAATTGTTGATAACTGAATTTGTCTTATAAAAATCAACAACTTAAGACACTTCAAACCCTGTGGTGGATGCTGCTTCGCTGCTGCACCCGTTTTGGGCACAACTTTCCATGGCGCATCCTCCTTGTGGATAAGCAGGGATTTACGAGTTTTTTATGCCCAGGTTTTTCCACAGGGCAGCTGCGGGCAAAAAAAGACCACCTCGAAGGTGGTCTCGCCGGGATCCGCAACCGTGATCAGAAATGGTGGGCGTAGCGCAGCTGCAGGAAGTTTTCGCCGGGGTTGGGTTTCTTGATGCCTGCGTTGGAATGGTGCTCCAGCCGCAACACCAGCTCATGCTGGCCCTGGCTGCCAAACAGGTAGCCCACGCCGATATGGGTGGCGAAGTTGTAGCGCGTGGGGAATTCCTTCTCGTCCGTGACGTAGCGACGGTTCAGCGCCCAGCTCAGGCCCACGCCGGTTTCTGCAAACCAGGGCGACTGCCCGTTGCTGGGACGCCAGCGCACGGTGGGATTCACGCCGATGACCCAGGTGCCGCGATCGCGACCCTCCAGCGGCGCCGACCAGCGGGCGCCCCAGACATCCCAGTAGCCGCTGAGCTGGCCGCCCCACAACGCATGGCGCCAGTTGCGCCAGGGCACGGTGACGCCCACGGTCCAGCTGTCGGCACTGTGCTCGGCCGCGCCGTATTGCAGGTACATGGAGGGGGAGGATTCCGGCGTGGACTGCGCCTGCGCCGCCAGGGGCAGGACGGCCGCTGCACCGGCCAGCAGCACGGCGGCAAAACTTGCGGGTCGTCCTGGTCGCTCTAGTCGCTCTGGTCGCCCTGAACGTTCTGGTGGATGTTTGCGCGCCGTTGCGTGGTTCTGGCAGCTGGATGGCGTCGTTTGAGTGTTTTTGGGGGCCATGATCTTCTCCGGGGCAGCACACAATGCTGTGCCTGTTCCACTCTAGGCAGTCCGGGGAAGATCGGGGAGTCAGCAAAAAAGCCCTTGCACTGTCGGCCGCCTGACAAGGCGTCCGTGCAAGGGCTGGCGCAAGCAATCCGGCTGCCCGCTGGTGGCGGGCAGGCCAGGTGGCTGCTTACTGGGCGGGTGCCGGGGCAGGGCGGGCCTGGCCGCTCTTGTGGTCATGGCGCGGGCCGTGGTCCATGCCGTGGTGGCCGGGGTGGCCCTTGTGCAGCGTGGCGGCATCGAAGGTCTTTTGCTGGCTGGCATCCAGCTGGGCGTAGAAGGCCTTGGTGGCTTCGCCGCGGCGATCGGCATCGGCCGCGCGCTGGGCGCGCATTTCACGCATCTTGTCGATGCGCTGGGGCGTGGTCAGCTTGGCGAAGTCCTCGCGCTCCATGCGCTGGGGACGCTCGCCGGGCTTGAAGGTGGCCGCATAGGTGTTCCATGCGGTCTCCTGGGCCGGCGTGAGCTTGAGGTCGGCCTTGAGCTTGGCGATGCGCTGCTGCATGTGCTCTCGGCGTTCGCCAGGCTTGTGCATGGGACGTTCGGGCTTGGGCGTGGTGGCTGCAGCCGGTGCTGCCGGCGCGGCGGTCTGGGCGTACGAGGGCAGGGCGAACGATGCCAGCAAGGCGGTGGCAGCGGCGGCGCTGGCGAGGGTGCGGCGGAAGGTGGTGGTCATTCCAAAATCCTTTCTGGAGAGGGTGACTGAAGGCCGCCGTCAAGGCACTTGGCGAGCCCTGTGCAGCGGATGATTGAAGTGTGGTCGTCCGATGTATCGGGGCAGTGAGGTTTTGCGCACGGCTTGTAAAGAATTGACAAGCTTGTGCAGCGCCGTCCGGTGCCAGGCATGCACAATGACCGGGCGGGGCGCCAAGGCATGGCGCCCCTGCTGTTTTTTCTGTTTTCTCCCTCTGGATGGAGGCGGCGCAGCCCGGTGTTGCACACCCCTGCTGCGGCGCAGCCGCAGTCCGTCCGAGCAAAGGTTCGCTATGTTCAAAAACATGATCGTCTATCGCATTGCCGAGAGCTGGCAGGGCGATTTGCAGCAGCTTGAAGAAGCCCTGGGCAAGAGCCCGTTTGCCGAGTGCGGCGCCACTCAGGAGCGCAGCGCCGGCTGGGTGCCGCCGCGCGGCGAGCCCCATGGCCCGCTGGCCGAGTCCGTGGCCAATCAGTGGGTGATGCGCTTCATGACCGAGGCCAAGATGCTGCCGGCCAGCGTGCTCAACCGCCGCGTCAACGAAAAGGCTGCCCACATCGAGGCCACCGAAGGCCGCAAGCCCGGCAAGAAGGAAAAGAAGGACCTCAAGGACGAGGCCAAGCTGGACCTGCTGCCCATGGCCTTCACCAAGCAGGGCGCCATGTGGGTCTGGCTGGACCCGCAGGCCCGCACCCTGGTGCTGGACACGGGCAGCCAGGCGCGCGCCGACGAGGTGGTCAGCTCGCTGGTGGAGGGCCTCACAGGCTTTGCGCTGGCCCTGGTCGATACGCAGACCAGCGCCCAGGCCGCCATGGCGCACTGGCTGACCACGCAGGAAAGCCCGGCCGGCTTCTCGATTGACCGCGAATGCGAGCTCAAGGCCGCCGACGAATCCAAGGCCGTGGTGCGCTATGCCCGCCATCCGCTGGACATCGACGAGGTGCGCCAGCACATCGAGCACGGCAAGCTGCCCACGCGCCTGGCGCTGACCTGGGATGACCGCGTGAGTTTTGTGCTGACCGAGGGTCTGCAGATCCGCAAGATCGCGCTGCTCGATGCCGTGATGGAAGGCCAGTCGCAGGACGACGGCGGCTTCGATGCCGATGTGGCGATTGCCACGGGCGAGCTGTCCAGGCTCATCCCCGATCTGATCGAGGCGCTGGGTGGGGAAGGGCGCACGGGCCTGGGCCAGGATCTGCCGGCATCGCTGCAGACACCCGCTGCCCAGACTCCCGCAGCGGCACCGCGTGCAGCGGCCTCGGGCCGTGGTGCGCTGACTGGGCCGGCCCTGGCGCCCGTGGATACGGCGCCTGAAGAAGCGCCTTTCTAGGCCGGCAGGCGGCTGCGGTGGCGATGTTTCATGTGAAACATCGCCACGCCCAGGCGGCGCTCAGACTCTTTCAAAGATGGCCGAGATCCCTTGGCCGCCACCAATGCACATGGTCACCAGCGCATAGCGGCCGCCCGTGCGCTGCAGCTCGGCGATGGCCTTGGTGGTGATGATGGCGCCCGTGGCGCCCACGGGGTGGCCCAGCGAGATGCCCGAGCCGTTGGGGTTGACCTTGGCCGGGTCCATGCCCAGCTGCTGGATCACGGCGCAGGCCTGGGCCGCGAAGGCCTCGTTGGCCTCGATCACGTCCATGTCTGCAATCTTCAGGCCCGTGCGCTGCAGCACCTTCTGCGTGGCCGGCACGGGGCCTATGCCCATGTAGGCGGGGTCCACGCCGGCATGGGCGTAGCCCACCAGGCGCGCCAGCGGCTTCAGTCCCAGGGCCGCCACGCGATCGCCTGCGGCCAGGGCCACGGCGGCGGCGCCGTCGTTGATGCCCGAGGCATTGCCGGCCGTCACGCTGCCGCCTTCCTTGCGGAACGCGGGCTTCATGGTGGACAGCAATTCGATGGTGGTGCTGGCGCGCACATGCTCGTCGGTATCGAAGACCACGACGCCCTTGCGCGTGGAGATCTCCACGGGAACGATCTGCTCCTTGAAGTGGCCTGCCGCAATGGCAGCGGCCGCGCGCTGGTGGCTGGCTGCCGCCAGTTCGTCCTGCATTTCGCGGCTGATGTGGTAGCGCTCGGCCACGTTTTCGGCCGTGATGCCCATGTGCATCTTCTGCCAGGGGTCGTGCAGGATGCCCAGCATGTAGTCGATGCTCTTGGCGTCGCCCATGCGCGCGCCCCAGCGGGCGGCCTGGTCGAAGTAGGGGCCGCGGCTCATGGACTCGCTGCCGCCGCCGATGGCCACGTCGCAGTCGCCCAGCGCAATGGCCTGGGCGGCAGAGACGATGGCCTGCAGGCCGGAGCCGCACAGCCGGTTGACGTTGAAGGCCGGCGTCTCGATGGGGCAGCCCGCATCGATGGCGGCCACGCGCGAGAGGTAGGCGTCCTTGGTATCGGTGGGGATCACATTGCCCATGACCACGTGGCCGACGGCGTCGGGCGCCAGGCCCGCGCGCTCGATGGCCGCCTTGACGGCCGTGGTGGCCAGCTGGGTGTTGGGTACGTCCTTGAGGCTGCCGCCGAAGGTGCCGATGGCGGTGCGCGCAGTGCCGACGACGAAGACGTCGCGTGGGGTCATGGTGAAGCTCCTCGAAGCGATGAACACGGGGGATGGAGTGCATTGTGCCGGGCAGGCGGCAGGCAGCGCAGCCGCCTCGGCGTCAGTTCCGGGCGCAGGTCAACGTCCCTCGAATTGCGGTGCCTGCTTGGCGTGGAACGCCGCAATGCCGCGCGGCAGGTCGGCCGTGCGCGCACAGGCATCGAAGGCGCAGGCCTCGGCGGCCAGCTGGTCGCGCAGGCTGCGGTCCAGGCCCGCGCGCATGAGGCGGCGCATATGGCCCAGGGCCACCGTGGGGCCGGCGGCCAGGCGATGGGCCAGCTGCTGCACGGCGGCGTCGAGTTCGGCGGGCGGCAGGACGCGGTTGATGAGGCTCAGGCGCTGCGCTTGGGCGCAGTCCAGGGTCTCGCCCAGCATGGCGATCTCCAGCGCGTTGCGCAGGCCCACGATGCGCGGCAGCGCCCAGGAGGCTCCCACGTCGCAGCTGGCGCCCAGGTTGATGTAGGCCAGGTTGAAGCGTGTGCCCTCGGCCGCGTAGACGAAGTCGGCCTGCAGCATCAGCGACAGGCCTGCGCCTGCCGCCGCGCCGTGCACCTTGGCGATGACGGGCGCATCAAGCTGGCCCAGCAGCGCCACGGCCTCGTTGAGCGGCGCCAGCAGCTCGGCCGCGCCGCGCACGGGGTCGGCGGCCAGCGTGTCCAGGTCGCCGCCCGCCATGAAGGCGCGGCCCGCGCCGTTCAGCACCACGCAGCGCAGCGCGCGGTCCTGGGCCAGGGTGCGCACGGCATCGCGCAGTGCCAGCGCCATGGGCACGTCGATGGCGTTGAGGGCGGCGGGGCGGTGGAAGGTCAGCGTGGCGATGGCGCCTTCGCGGTGCAGCAGCAGCGGGGTGTCTTGCGTGTCGGTCATGGGAGCGGATCAGTGGTACAGGGCGTCGATTTCGGCGGCGTAGGTCTTGTAGATGGACGAGCGGCGCACCTTCATCGTGGCCGTGACTTCGCCATCGTCGTGGTCCAGTTCCTTGGTCAGCAGATGGAAGCGCCGCACATGCGAGACCTGGGCCAGGCGCGCATTGCCCTGCGCGATCTCGGCATCGATCAGCGCGCGCACCTCGGCCATCTCGGCCAGGGAGCGGAAATGCGTGAAGGGGATGCGCCGCGCCTGGGCCCATTGGCCCACGGTCTCATAGTCGATCTGCACCAGCGCGCCCACGAACTTGCGGCCCTCGGCCACGACGATGCACTCCTTGATGAAGGGGCTGGACTTCATGGTGTTCTCGATCTCCGAGGGCGTGAGGTTCTTGCCGCCGGCGGTGATCATGATGTCCTTGAGGCGGTCCACGATGCGCAGCTGGCCGCCCTGCACGCGCACCACGTCGCCCGTGTGCAGCCAGCCGTCCTGCAGGCTTTGCGCCGTGGCCTCTGGGTTCTTGTAGTAGCCCGCGAAGACCATGTCGCCCTTGATCAGGAGCTCGCCGCTGCCGTCGCCTTCGTCACCGGGCTGGCCGCCATGGCTGGCGATGCGCCACTGCACGCCTTCGGTGGCCACGCCCACGCTGCCCACGGCCACGTCGTCCAGGCGGTGGCCGGTAACCATTCCCGTGGATTCGGTCAGCCCGTAGACCTCGATCAGCGGCACGCCCAGCGTGCGGAAAAAGCGGACCACGTCGGGCGGTATGGGCGCGGCGCCGGTGAGCGCCACGCGCGCCTCGCGCAGGCCGATGAAGTTCTGCAGCGCGCGCAGCACGCTCCAGTAGCTGGCCGCCCAGGCCAGGCGCTCGGCCAGGCTCCACTGCCTGCGGGGCTTTTCGGCCAGCGGCGCGCAGGCCGCCATGGCGCGCCGGTAGAGCGCGCGGCGCAGCGGTCCGGTCTCCTGCATCTTGATGCTGATGGCCGCATGCAGTTTTTCCCAGATGCGCGGCACACCCAGGAACATGTTGGGCGCGACTTCGCGCAGGTCTTCCTGCACCGTGCGGATGGACTCGCCGAAGTGCACCTGCGAGCCCAGGTAGACGGGCACGAAGCTGGTCAGCATCTGCTCGGCCACGTGGCACAGCGGCAGGTAGGACAGGTGGCGCGTGCCGCCGTCCAGCCCCAGCCGCTCGGCAATGCCGGGCACCACGCCGCGGATGTTGCGGTAGGTGATCATGGCGCCCTTGGGCTTGCCGGTGGAGCCTGAGGTGTAGATCATCAGCCCCACGTCATCCAGCGTCTGGCGTGCCAGCGCCTCTTCGATGGGGGCGCGGCTGGCGGCCTGGGCAGCCTGGGCGCCCAGGCGCTCGACCTCGTCGAAGGTGGCGATCAGGGCGCGGACCTCCGGCGCGAAGCTGCGCAGGCCCTTGGTCTCCATGACGATGATCTTCTTCAGGCGCGGTAGCTGGGGCAGGGCGGCCAGCAGCTTGTCGGTCTGCTCCTGGTCCTCGCAGACCATGATGTCCACATCGGCATGGCCCGCCACATAGGCGACCTCGGGCGTGGGGCTGGTGGGGTACACGCCCACGGTGATGGCGCCGATCAGGCCCGCGCCCATCTGGGCCAGCACCCACTCGATGCGGTTCTCGGAGATCACGCCCATGTGGCCGCCTGGCGGCAGGCCCAGCTGCGCCAGGCCCAGCCCGAAGTGGCTGGCACGCTCGTGGTAGCGCGCCCAGCTGGTGGGCTTCCAGATGCCGAAGTCCTTTTGCCGTATGGCCACGCGCTGGGCATCGCTGCGCGCGCGTTCGGCCAGCATCTGGGGCAGGGTGAGTTCGGGAAGGGCTTGCATGTGCGTTCCCAGGCTAGGACAACCAGCGCTTGCGGCGCTTGTAGTGTTTGAGATCGCGGAAGCTCTTCACCTCGCCGCTGCCACCCATGCCCAGGTAAAACTCGCGCACGTCGGCATCCTGGGCCAGGCGTTCGGCCGGGCCGTCGATGACGATCTTGCCGTTCTCCATGATGTAGCCGCTGTGCGCCACGGCCAGGGCCACGGTGGCGTTCTGCTCGACCAGCAGCATGGAGGTGCCGCGCTCGGCATTGATGCGCGCGATGATGGTGAAGATGTCCTCCACCAGCTTCGGCGCCAGGCCCAGCGAGGGCTCGTCCAGCAGCATGAGCTGGGGCTGGGCGATCAGCGCGCGGCCAATGGCCAGCATCTGCTGCTCGCCGCCCGACAGGTAGCCGGCCAGGCCTTTGCGTCGCTCATGCAGGCGCGGGAAGTAGCTGTAGACCAGGTCGAAGTCGGGCTTGACTTGATTGCGGCCCGTGAGCGCGTAGGTCGCGGCCACGAGGTTTTCCTCCACCGTGAGGTCCTCGAACACCCGCCGGCCCTCCATCACATGCGACAGCCCCAGGCGCACCAGCTGCTGGGGCGCGTACTGCGCGGTGGACTGGCCGTTGTAGCGCACGCTGCCGCTGGCCAGCAGGCCGTCCTCCAGCGCCAGCAGCCCCGAGACGGCCTTGAGCGTGGTGCTCTTGCCCGCGCCGTTGCTGCCCAGCAGGGCCACGATCTGGCCACGCGGCACGGCCAGCGACAGGCCGCGCAGGGCCTGCACGACCTTGTTGTAGATGACCTCGATGTTGTTGATTTCGAGGACCTTGTCCGTGGGCTGCTCGGTCATGTGCGGGCGTCTGTTCGGACGACAGTCAAAGTGCGATCCAGTCAGAGGCGGGCAGCATCTTCTGCGCCTTCATATCTGCCTTGTAGACGCGGCCCACGGGGATGGAATTGCCCTTGATGGTGATGGGCACGCCGATCAGTCCGCCCGTGTCGAAGTCCTTGATGGAGTTGAGCGCGGCCTTGAGGTTGGGGCCGGTGAGCGGCTTGCCCGCGTCCAGGCAGCGCCTGGCCGATTCCACGAACAGCATGGCCGCCAGAAAGCCCTGGATATAGGCCGTGCTCTGGTACTCGGGGCGCAGCGCGCGGATCTTGTCCAGCATGGGCGCCTTGGCCGAGGTGTCGTAGTAGTAGCGGTAGGGCATGACGCCCATGAAGCCGTCGCCGGCCTCGCCCATCTTCATGACGGTGGAGCTGTCCATGGTCCAGAAGGTGCCCATCCATTGGCTGGTCATGCCCATCTGCTTGCCCTGCTGGATGAACTCGGGAATGGGCGCGAGGATGTAGCCGTGGAAGATGGTGTAGTCGGGCGCGGCGCGGCGCAGCTTGATGACTTCGGTGGACACGTCCACGCTGCCGGGCGGTGTCATCAGCTTGGCCACCACGTTCAGGCCCAGCTTCTTCGCGGCGGCTTCGCTGGCCTCGATGGGGTCGCGGCCGAATTCGGAGTCGGAGTAGACGAAGGCCACCTTGGCGCCCGGCTTTTCCTTGGCGATGTGCTTGAGCAGGATGCCGAACATCTCCGTGTAGTCGGGTCCCACGAGGAACTGGTTCGGGTACTTGGCCGGGTTGTTGAGCTCGGTGGCGAAGGAGGCGCCCGCCATGAGGATGGCGCCGTTGCGGTCCAGCTCCGGGTTGATGGTCTTGGAAAAACCCGTGGAGTCTCCGTAGTAGAGGTTGACCTTGTTCTGGCTGGTGATCTTCTTGAACGCGGCCACCGAGACATCGACCTTGTAGCCCGTGTCCTCGGGCACGTAGCGGATCTTGCGGCCCTTGATGCCGCCGGCCTCGTTGACCATCTTCACGTAGTCGCCCATGCCGGCATTGATGCCCACGCCCGCGAAGGCGAACACGCCCGTCATGGGGATGGAGCCGCCGATCACGATGTCTTCGCCACCGGCCTGGGCACGGGCGGCCAGCGGTGCGGCCAGGCTGGCGCCGGCCGCCAGCAGCAGGCTGCGGCGGCGCGAGGAGGTCGGGTGTTGCTGCATTGCTTGTCTCCTTTTGCTTGTCGTGCGCGGCGCCGCCTCAATTGCGGAAGGGCCACAGGTGGAAGAAGCGGCGCAGGCGCCGCCACATTTCTGCGAGCCCCTGCGGCTCGAAGACCAGAAAGACGATGATCAGCAGCCCGAACACCATGGTGCGCACGGGCGACAGGAAGACGGCCAGCTCCGAGCCGCCGGGCAGCAGGTCCACGATGAGCTTGAGCAGCTCCGGGACCATGGTCATGAAGACCGCGCCCAGGATGCCGCCCAGGATGGAGCCCATGCCGCCGACGATGATGGCCGCCAGAAAGAAGATGGACATCAAGAGGGGAAAGCTCTCGGGCGTGACCACGCGAAAGAAGTACGCCCACAGCCCGCCCGCCACGCCCGCGTAGAACGAAGACAGCCCGAACGACAGCAGCTTGTAGCGCAGCAGCGGTATGCCCAGCACCTCGGCCGAGATGTCGCGGTCGCGGATGGCGATGAAGGCGCGGCCTATGCGTGTGCGAAACAGGTTGGCCGCGCCCAGCAGCATCAGCAGCGTGACGGGCACGATCACCCAGTACAGCCGGAACGAGGTGTCTAGCGCCACGCCGAACACCGTGGCCGGCTGCAGCGTCAGGCCCGCCGTGCCGCCCGTGAGCCTGAGGTTGGCGAACAGGAAATGGGCGATGAACGAGGCCGCGATGGTGGCAATCGCCAGGTACAGGCCCTTGACGCGCAGCGAGGGCAGGCCCACCACGATGCCGCCCAGCATGGCCACGAAGCCGCCAGCCAGCAGGTTGAACAGCACGGGCGTGCCCCAGCGCGCCTGCACGATGGCCACCGTGTAGGCGCCCAGTCCCATGAAGGCGGCCTGTCCCAGGCTGACCAGGCCCGTGTAGCCGGTGAGGATGTTCAGCCCGGTGGCGCCGGCCACGTTGATGCTGACCAGGCAGGCCAGGTACAGCCAGTAGTCGCTGGCCATGAAGGGAAACAGCAGCAGCAGCGCGCCGGCCATGGCCAGCCAGATGCGTTGCGTGCGGGAGTCGAACAGCGCCGCATCGGCGATGTAGCTTTCCTTGAGGGTGCCTATGCGCATGCTGCCGTCTTTCTGAAGCTGTCTAGAGCCGCTCGATCTCGTGCGTGCCGAACAGGCCGTAGGGCCTGAGCATGAGCACCACGACCAGCACGATGAAGGTGGCCAGCAGCTTGTACTCGCCGCCCAGGTAGGCGCCGGCCAGCGCCTCCACCAGGCCGATGAACAGGCCGCCGACCAGGGCGCCCAGCACGCTGTCCAGCCCGCCCACGATGACGACCACCAGCACCGACAGGCCGAACACGCCCATGCTCGACGAGATGCCGCCGATGGAGCCGACGATGATTCCCGAGACCGCCGCGATCATGGCCGACACCACCCAGGCCAGCGAGAACACGCGCGGCACGTTGATGCCCACCGAATAGGCCGCTGCCTGGTCGCTGGCCGTGGCGCGCAGGGCCACGCCGCCACGCCAGTAGCGGAACACCAGCAGCACGGCCGCGATGAAGACCACGGCCACGGCTGCGCCCCAGGCCACCTTGGGCGCGAGAAAGGCCTCGCCGATCATCACGGGCTGCGTGGGCATGAACTCGGGCAGGCGGCGCTGGTCGGCCGTCCAGATCAGCTCCACCAGGCCCACCAGCACCGAGGCCAGGCCCACGGTGACCATGAACACCGAGATCGGCGGCTCGCCCAGCAGCGGCCGGATCATGGTGCGCTCGATCAGCGCGCCCAGCAGCCCCGTGCCCAGCACGGCGGCGGGAATGGCCAGCCACAGCGGCAGCGCGAACATGGCCGCGAAGGTGAAGAACAGGTAGGCGCCCACCATCAGCAGCTCGCCGATGGCGATGTTGACCACGCGCGTGGCCTTGTAGACCACCACGAAGGCCAGCGCGGCCAGCGCATACAGGCCGCCTGCGGCCAGGCCCGTGAGGGCGATCTCGAACAGGTAGGCCCAGTCCATCATGCGGCCCTCTGCGCCATGGCGGGCAGGTGCCCGACGGGCGCTGGCCGTTCGGCCGCGCCGCGCAGCCGCTGGCGCAGCTCGCCCACGTCGCCCGCGCCCAGGTAGGCGCGGTTCACCTCGGGATCGGCCTGCACCACGGCGGGCGTGCCCTGGGCGATGACCTGGCCGAAGTTGAGCACCACCACATGGTCGGACAGGTCCATGACCATGCCCATGTCGTGCTCCACCATGAGCACGGTCACGCCCCATTCGGCGCGCACGTCGAGGATGAAGCGCGCCATGTCCTCGGTCTCCTCGCGGTTCATGCCGGCCACGGGCTCGTCCAGCATCAGGATGCGTGGCTGCATGGCCAGGGCGCGCGCCATCTCCACGCGCTTTTGCAGCCCGTAGGACAGGGCGGCCACGGGCGCATGGCGGATGTGGTCTATCTCCAGGAAATCGATGATGCGCTCCTCGATGTCGCGGCGCAGCTCGGCCTCTTCGCGGCGTGCGCGGCCCAGGTAGAGCAGGGCGTCGAGCACGTTGGTGCGCAGGTGGGCGTGGCGGCCCAGCTTGATGTTGTCCAGCACCGTCATGCCCCGGAACAGCGCAATGTTCTGGAAGCTGCGCCCCAGGCCCAGCCGCGCGCGGCGCGGCGCCGGCATGCGCGTGATGTCCTCGCCCTGGAAGCGGATGGAGCCGCCCGTGGGCCGGTAAAAGCCCGAGATGGTGTTGAACAGCGACGTCTTGCCCGCGCCGTTGGGGCCGATCACCGCCGTGATCGAGCCGGACTGCACATCGAAGCCCACGCCCGACAGCGCCTTCACGCCGCCAAAGGCGAGCGTGACGCCATCGACCTGCAGCAAGGGGGCGGGCGGGCCGCCGTCGGGGTGTGTCTCCATGGCGCTCTCGTGCGTTGGTTCGTCGAGCCGGGCAGGAGCCTACTGATGCGTAGGCTGTTTACTTTGGAGTAGATTCTGGTTGTCGCCCACCGCATGCAGCATCGGTGATTTCCCCGGTGCGACCGCCGCCATGAAGCCATCGAGCCCTGAAACCAAGACCCGACCCAGCCCCAGCTCCGGAACCCGCACCCGCAACGGCCGTGCGGCGCCCGCCGTGGACTCGCCCTGGAGCGGCACGCCTGACCGCGAGCAGCAGCGCGAGGCCAAGCGCCAGGCCGTGCTGCAGGCCGCCGCGCAGCTGTTCAACGAGCGCGGCTTCTCCGCCACCTCGCTGGACGACATCGCCGCGCGGCTGGGCGTGAGCAAGCCCACGCTGTACTACTACGTCAAGAACAAGGACGAGATCCTGCTGCAGTGCGTGAACCAGGGCCTGGCCATGACGCTGGAAGGCATCGAGGCCTCGCGCCGCGCAGGCGGCCAGGCCGTGGACCAGCTGCGCGCCTGCATGCAGGTCTATGCGCGCATCGTCACCATGGACTTCGGCATGTGCCTGATCCGTGTCGGCGACGAACAGGTCCCCCCCGACAGCCGCCGCGAACTGCGCCGCCAGAAGGCCGCCATAGACCAGGCCTTCCGCCGCCTGGTGGCCGCTGGCGTGCAGGAGGGCTCGCTGGCCCCCTGCGACCCCAAGATGACCGCCTTCGTGATTGCTGGCGCGCTCAGCTGGATAGGCCGCTGGTACCAGCCTGGCGGCCAGTACTCGGCCGAGGAAGTGGCGCAGCAGTGCATTGATACCTTGATGGGGGGGGTGTTGCGGCGGGCGGATGTTCTCGATACGCCCAAGTTATCCAAGCCACCCAAGGTGGGCAAGCCTGCAAAGCGTGCGAAGGCGGGCGGCTGAAGCGCCGTTCCCTGCCGTGAGACACGCTACGGCGCCGCACTC
Source organism: Delftia sp. JD2 (assembly GCF_001682645.1). NCBI lineage: Bacteria > Pseudomonadati > Pseudomonadota > Betaproteobacteria > Burkholderiales > Comamonadaceae > Delftia > Delftia sp. JD2. The sequence continues at coordinate 156,506 of NZ_LFJT01000001.1, read as the reverse complement.
TCCTGCGCCGCCAGATCATCCAATATCGGGCAGTCCGGCCGGTCGTCGCCGTGGCAGCAGTGCACCAGGGTCTTGAGCGTGCGCTGCATGGCCTGCATGGCGGCGATGCGCTCGGTCAGTTCGTCGATGTGGCGCTGGGCGATGGCCTTGACCTGGCTGCTGGCGCGGCTCTTGTCCTGCCACAGGCCGAGCAGGGTGGCGATCTCGTCCATGGAAAAACCGAGGTCGCGCCCCCGGCGGATGAAGCGCAGGGCATGCACGTCGGCCTCGGCGTACTGGCGGTAGCCACCGTCCGTGCGGTGCATGGGCGGCAGCAGGCCCTGGGCTTCGTAGTGGCGCACCATGCGCGCCGAGACACCGGCGCGGCGCGCGGCCTCGCCGATGGAGACGGGCCAGTGCTGTGCGGGGTGGGCGGACATGGTGCGTGCCTTTCGGATGCCTTCGGGTGTCTTTGAGGTGTCTCTCAGGCGACCTTGTAGCCTTCTTCGGCAATGGCGGCGCCCAGTGCCTCGCGGCTGGCGCTGCTGTCGACTTCCACGCGCTGGGCGGCGCGATCGATTTTTACCTGGGCCTGGTCATCCACGCCCTGCACGGCCTGGGTGACGGCGCGTTCGCAGTGGCCGCAGGTCATGCCCTGCACGGTGAAAACATGTTGCATCTCTCGCTCCTGGTTGGGGCGCGCCGAAGTGGCGCAAGCCATGGACGGCATGTTGAACCCTGACACCATGGCAAGGTCAAGCGCCTGGCTGGGCAAGGGTTGATTTGGCCCAATTCGATGTGAGCCGGCCGGCTCAATGATCCGCTGCAATGGCCGATAGATCGAAAAGAGCCGTGAATAGGCAAAAACCGTCATAGGCCATTGGCGATCATCTGACAAACTGCAACAATTTGTATTTACGTTGGCGCTATGCATTTGGAGACCGTGCGGGCGCCTTGACTGACAGAGAGGAAAACGGTCATGAACTTGTTGGGAATGATGCGGGCTTTCACGATCCGCACGCGGATGCTGGGTGCCATCGCCATGGTGCTGGTACTGCTGGGTCTGCTGGGCGGAGCCGGGATGCTGGGCATGTTCCGCATCCATGGCATGAGTCAGCAGTTCATGCATACCTCGTACGCCAAGATGGGCTACATGGTGGAGTTGCGCGCCGAGCTGGGTGCCGTGCGCGCCCATGAAAAGGACATGATCATCCAGTACGAGCGTGCCGAAGAGGTGCGCAAGGCCCACACCCAGTGGCTAGCCGCCATCGACCGCGTGAAATCCGTGGCCGAGCGCTTTCTGAAGGACGAGGACCCGGCCGACGATGCCATCGTCAGCGGCATCTCCGAGCGCGTGGACCGCTACCGCCAGCAGTTCGAGCACATTGCGCGGCAGCTGGAGGCCGGTGGCTATGACACGGCGACCACGGCCAACCGCATGAGCGGCAAGGCCATGGCCGAGGTGGCCGAAGTCGAAAAGCTCATCGCCCAGCTCGACCAGTTGCTGCGCCAGCAGGTCGATGCCATGGCCGCGGAGGAGCAGGGCGTGGCCGAGCAGACGCAGTGGATCTTCGTGGCGGCCGTGGTGCTCACGGTGCTGGTGGTGGTGCCGCTGACGCTGATGAACATGCTGTCCATCTGCCGCCCCCTGGTGCAGGCGCGCCAGACGGCGCTGACCATTGCCCAGGGCGATCTGTCGCAGAGCGTGAAGGTGGAGGGCAAGGACGAGGTGGCCGACCTGCAGCGCGCCCTGGACCAGATGCAGCAGAGCCTGGGCTCCATGGTGACCCAGGTGCGCGACGCCAGCGGCAACATCGCCACGGCCAGCCAGGAGATCGCCACGGGCAACCAGGACCTGTCCTCGCGCACCGAGCAGACGGCCAGCAATGTGCAGGAGACCGTGGCCTCGCTGTCCCAGCTCACGGCCACGGTGCAGCAGACGGCATCGTCCTCGCAGCTGGCCAACCAGCTGGCGGCCTCTGCCTCGACCACGGCCACGCGCGGTGGCGACGTGGTGGCCCAGGCGGTGGTGAGCATGCAGGAGATCACGACCTCCAGCCGCAAGATCGGCGACATCATCGGCCTGATCGACTCCATCGCCTTCCAGACCAACATCCTGGCGCTGAACGCCGCCGTGGAAGCGGCGCGTGCCGGCGAGCAGGGCCGCGGCTTTGCCGTGGTGGCGGCCGAGGTGCGATCCCTGGCCCAGCGCTCGGCCCAGGCGGCCAGCGAGATCAAGGCGCTGATCCAGACCAGCGTGCAGGCCGTGGACGTGGGCGTGCGCCAGGTGGAGGATGCTGGCAAGACCATGAAGGAAATCGTGGACAGCGTGCAGCGCGTGGGCGACATCATTGGCGAGATCACGGCGGCTTCCAGCGAGCAGTCGGGGGGCATCGGCCAGGTCAACCAGGCCGTGGGCGATATCGACCGCATGACGCAGCAGAACGCAGCCCTGGTCGAGGAATCGGCCGCAGCCGCCGAGTCGCTGCGCGAGCAGGCCGCGCGCCTGGCGCAGGTGGTGGGCCAGTTCCGCATTGCCGGTGCGGCCGTGGCGTCCATGGGCTCGCATGCTTCCTATGGCCGTCCCGGCCAGGGCAAGCCCGGCCTGGCCCCGGCTGCCGGCCGCGCCCCGCTGGCTTCGGCCCGCGAGACCCAGCTGCTGGAACACGCCTGAGAAGGCAGGGGCCAGCGGCCCTGTTTCACGTGACGCCGTGAATCGCTCGAACGAAAAAAGCCCGCAGGCCATGCCTGCGGGCTTTTTGCTTTGCAGCGCCGCAAATCAGGCCTGGCGCGCGAGCGGGTAGTCGATATAGCCTTCGGCGCCGCCGCCGTAGAACAGGCTGGAGTTCCAGGGGTTCAGCGGAAGGTCGTCGCGCAGGCGGTGGACCAGGTCGGGGTTGGAGATGAAGGCCTTGCCGAAGGCCACGATATCGGCGTGGCCGCTTTCCACGGCGCGCAGCGCCATGTCGCGGTCATAGCCGTTGTTGACCATCCAGGCGCCCTGGCCGCCGGCCTGGCGGTAGGCGGATTTGAGGGCCGCGTAGTCGAAGGGCCGGTCGGGCAATTCACGCGGGCCGCCGGTGGCGCCTTCGATGATGTGGATGTAGGCCAGGCCCAGCGGCGCCAGCTGGCGCACCACGTATTCGAACAGCGGCTGGGGGTCGGCATCGGCGATGTCGTTGGCCGGCGTCACGGGCGACAGGCGGATGCCCACGCGGCCGCCGCCCACGGCATCGGCGGCGGCGCGCGTGCATTCGAGCAGCAGGCGGGCGCGGTTCTCGATGCTGCCGCCGTAGTCGTCATCGCGCTGGTTGGCGCCGGTCTTGAGGAACTGGTCCAGCAGATAGCCGTTGGCGCCGTGCAGCTCCACGCCGTCGAAACCGGCCGTCTCCACGGCATTGCGCGCGGCCACGGCGAAGCTGTGGACGATGGCGGGAAGCTCGTGCTGGGCGAGCGCGCGCGGCGCGGAGGTGGGCACGAACTGGCCCTTGCCCGAGTCCTCGTCGATCACATAGGTCTTGGATTTGGCCGCCACCGGGGACGGCCCCACGGGCGCCTGGCCTTCGGGCTGCAGCGACGTGTGCGAGACCCGGCCCACATGCCACAGCTGGGTGACGATGCGCCCGCCGGCCTTGTGCACGGCGTCGGTCACGCGCTTCCAGCCGTCGAGCTGCTCGCTGCCGTACAGGCCCGGCACATGGGCATAGCCCTGGCCCTGGTGGCTGATGGCCGTGCCTTCGCTGATCAGCAGGCCGGCGCTGGCGCGCTGGGCGTAGTAGGTGACCATGATGTCGTTGGGCAAGGCCTGGGGTGCGCGGTTGCGCGTCAGGGGTGCCATGGCGATGCGGTTGGGCAGGCGCAGCTCGCCGGCCTGTATGGGTTCGAACAGAGAGGTCATGCAACGGGGCTTTCTGTGCGTGAAGCAAAAGCGCCGCCCGTGCGGGCGGCGCGGCGTACGGCACAGATTACGCCCATGGAATCAATCGTGCAGGCCAGGGATTTGCGCGCTGTCGTGCAGGCGACGGTGCTGCGCCACGAGTCGGCCCAGCGCCTGCATCTGCGCCGTCACGAAGCTGCGCGTGGCGGCATCGGTGCACAGGCCCTGGCTGTCGAATTTCTGCGCCGCCTGGCCCACGAAGACCTCGGGCCGGGCCAGCACGTCGGCTTCCATGCACTGCAATACCTTGCGCAGTTCGTACTGCACGCGCGCGCCGCCCAGCGGGCCGGGCGAGGCCGAGACAAGGGCCACGGGCTTGTGCTGAAAGGGTTGGTCGTCGCCACGCGAGATCCAGTCCAGCGCATTCTTGAACATGCCTGGAATGGAGAAGTTGTACTCGGGCGTGGCCAGAACCACGGCGTCGGCACGGCGGATGCGCTCGCGCAACTGGTGCACGGATTCGGGCATGCCCGTGGCCAGCAGGTCGGCATCCAGCGGCGGCAGCGCGCGCCAGTCGCAGACCTGCATCGTGGCCTGGGGTGGCAGGCATTCGCCCGCCAGCTCCAGCAGCATGCGGTTCAGGGAATGGCGGCGCAGGCTGCCGCACAGGCCGATGATGTCCATGGCGTCAGGCCTGCAGCGGAATGCCGACCTGCTGGATGACGCCGCGCCAGCGCGCGATCTCGGCGCCCACCATGGCACGCATCTCCTCGGGGCTGCAGGGCGTTGCCGCGCTGCCGGCGCTGGCCAGGGCCTGGAGCAGGTCGGGCTCCTTCAGGGCCTTGTGGGTTTCGGCGGCCAGCCTTTGCACCGCGTCGGCGGGCGTGCCTGCGGGCGCGGCCAGGCCCAGCCAGGAGCGCACCTCGAAGCCGGGCAGCACGGCCGAGGCCGGCGGCACCTCGGGCAGGGTGGGCCAGGCCTGGGCGCTGGTGACGGCCAGGGCGCGCAGCCGGCCCGACTTGATGTGCGGCATGGCCACGGTCAGCGTGTCGCTGAGCACGTCCACATCGCCCGCTATCACAGCCTGCACGGGTGCGCCGCCGCCCCGGTAGGGCACGTGCAGCAGCTGTACCTTGGCCGTGGAGCCCAGCAGCTCACCGGCCATGTGCTGGGTGGAGCCCACGCCCACCGAGGTGAAGGTGATGCGTCCCGGCTCCTTGCGGGCCATGGCCAGCAGATCGGCCAGGGTCCTGGCGGGATGCTCGGCGCGCACGGCCACCACGAAGGGAAAGGACGAGACGGTGGAGACAAAGGCGAAGTCCTTGACCGCGTCGTAGGGCAGCGATTTGCGCAGCGCGGCCGACACGGTGTGCGCGCCCGTGAGCATGACCAGGCTGTAGCCGTCCGGCACCGCCTTGGCCACGAAGTTGCTGGCAATGGAGCCGCCCGCGCCGCTCTTGATCTCCACCACCACGGGCTGCCTGAGCGATTCCTGCAGCTTCTGGGCCACGAGCCGAGCCACCACGTCGGCGTTGCCGCCCGCGCCAAAGCCGTGGATCAATTGAATGGGCCGGTTGGGAAAACCGCCCTGGGCCCGGGCCGTGGACAGGGCGAGTGAGGCGGCGCCTGCAAGCAGGGCCGTGCGTCGGGTGATGGCAGTCATGTCATATCTCCTTTTTTGTATTGCGCGCTGCGGACCTGTCCAGTGGCCTGGCTGGCCTGGCTGGTGTTGCGGCTAGCGGTCCGCGCGTGCGTAGCCGGTCTGGGCGCCGTAGAGCTTTTCGCGCTGCGACCAGTCGCGGGTCTCGTTCCACAGGGCCAGCACCTGCATGGCCTCCTGCTCGAAGACCTGGTGGCGCGCCGCGTCGGCCGTGCGTGCGGTCAGCTCCAGGCGGTGGCCCGAAGGGTCGAAGAAGTAGATGGAGGTGATGAAGTCGTCGTGGTTGGTGGGGCCCACCACGTCAATGCCCCGGTCCAGCAGGTCCTGCCGGGCGCGCAGCACGGTGTCCACGTCGGCGACCTCGAAGGCGAAGTGCTGTATCCAGCCCGGCGACTCCATGTCCTTCATCTGGCCCGGGTCCCTGGGGCACTCGAAGAAGGCGATGGAGCTGCCGTCCTCCATCTCGAAAAAGATGTGGATGTGCGGGCTGTACTGGCCCGTGGAAGGAACATGGTCCTCGCCCATGGCGTGGGTGAAGCGCAGGCCCAGCACCTCGGTATAGAAGCGCACGGTCTCGGCCGCGTCCTTGCAGCGGTAGGCGGCGTGGTGAAGCTTTTTGCACAGCATGGATGTCTCCTGTCAGTCGGTGGAAAGGGGGCCGGAAGTGGACGCGGGGCCTGTGGCGCCGTGGAGCGGCTCCTGGCAGCCGCTCCACTGGGGCTGGAAGAAGGGGGCCGGGACCAGGAACTTCGATTCCTGGCTTTGCAGCAGCGGCAGCATGCGCGCGACATAGGCCTGCCAGCGTGGCTCGGCCAGCAGGCGCGCGCGGCGCTCGGCGCGCTCGTTCAGGTCCGTATAGGCCCACAGGTGGACGATCTGGTTGAGCGGCCCCGAGTCGCTGGTGTAGTAGCCGACCATGCGGCCCAGAATGCGCTGCTGCAGCTCCAGGCCCTCGGCCTGGTAGAGCGCCAGGTAGTCCCGCCACTTGCCGGGGTGGGCGGTGTAGGTGCGTTGTTCGACGAGCATGACGTGCCTTCTTTCAACCGAGGCTGTGGCCGCCGTCGATCACGATGCGCGTGCCCGTGGCCGTGCGCAGATGCGTGGCGCAGGCGAGGATGGCCTGCGCCACATCGCCGGGTTCGACCACGCGGCCCAGCGGCGTGTGCGCGGCCTTTTTCTCCAGCTCCTGGCGGCTGCGGCCCCCTACGAAACCCGTGTCCACGGCGGCGGGCGAGACGCACAGAAAGCGCACCGGGCCGAAGGCGCGCGCCATGGACACCGTCAGCGTGTCCAGCGCGGCCTTGGCGGCGCAATAGGCCATGTTGCTGCCCAGGCCCGTGAAGGCGGAGACCGAGGACACGTTGACCACGGCGGCGTCCTGCGAGGCGCGCAGCAGCGGCAGCAGGGCCCGCGTCACGGCATAGGTGCCGCCCACGTTGGCGCACAGGATGCGATTGAACAGCGCGGGCTCCAGCGCATCGATCTGCGCGTGCGCGATGCGCTCGGTGAAGCCCGCGCAGTTGACCAGCAGGTCCACCCGGCCCAGGTGCTGCTGCAGCCACTGGGCGGCGGTGGCGTGGCTGGCCTCGTCTTGCAGCGACAGCTGCAGCGTGTGGTGGCTGCCCGGCAGTTCCTCGCGCAGCGCCTGGGCGCGGTCGCGGCCCTGGTGGTAACCGATCACGACGGTGGCGCCCTCGCGGGCCAGGGCTCGCGCCGTGGCGGCGCCTATGCCGCTGCTGGCGCCGGTGACGACGGCGATTCTGTCTTGCAATGGCGGATGGGAGAGTTGCATCATTCGGAAATCCGTGGCGCCCGGCCTTGCCGTGCCCTGGCCGGGCCGTGGTTGATCGGCCATTCCGATTGTTTTCAAATCGCCCGGCGGCGCCACTCAGTTGTCCGATAAACGAACATGACCTCATCGTCCGATGCCGGCTCCCTCAAGCGGGGCGTGGCCTTTCTCAAGCTGCTGGCGACCGGGGGCGCGCGCGGTTGCCCGCTCAGCGAACTGGCCGAAAAATCCGGCGTGCCCCACCCTTCGGCCCACCGCATCCTCAAGCAGTTGATTGCCGAGCGCCTGGTGGTGCACGACGCCCAGACCCACCGCTACCGGCTGGGGCCGCTGGCCTTCGAGCTGGGCCTGGCCGGGTCGATGCTGCACGACATACGCGACCTGTGCGAGCCGGCCATGGCGGCGCTGTCACGTGAAACCGAGGACACGGCCTACCTGGTGGTGCGCAGCGGATTCGAGGCCGTGTGCCTGCACCGGCTCGAAGGCGACTTCCCCATACGCACGCTGGTGCTGCAGGTCGGCAGCCGGCGCCCGCTGGGCGTGGGCGCCGGGGGGCTGGCCGTGCTGGCCGCCATTGCGCCCGAGGAGCGCGAGGCCATCATCGAGCGCGTGGCGCCCGCCCTGCCGGCCTTTGGCAAGCTCACCGATGCGGGACTGCGCCTGGCCTGCGAGGAAACGGCCCGCGCAGGCGTGGCCGTGATACAGAACCGCGTGAGCCTGGGCGTGACGGCCGTGGGCGCGCATTTTTGCGACAGCATGGGCCAGGCCATGGGGGCGGTCAGCGTGGCCGCGCTGACCCAGCGCATGACGGCGGCGCGCGTGCGGCGCATCGCCCAGCAGGTGCGCGCTGCGGCGGCCCAGATAGAGCAGCGCATCCGCACGCGCAAAAGATAAGGGGCCGGCTGGTTCACACCAGCCGGCCCCTTGTGCCGCCGAGCCCGGGCTCGGCGCTGCTTACTTGAGCAGGCCTTCGGCCTTCATCGCGGCCTGCACGGCAGGGCGGGCCAGCACGCGCTCGCGGTAGGCCAGGAGGTTGGTCAGCTCGGAGATGTCCACGCCCACGAACTGGGCCCAGCCCGTCACGGTGAACAGGTAGGCGTCGGCCACGGTGAACTGCTCGCCCATCAGGTAGTCGCGGCCATTGAGCTCGCCGTCCACCCACTTGAGGCGGTCCAGCACGCGCTGGCGCACCACGGGCTTGTAGTCGTCGGGCGTGGCGGGGTTGAACAGGGGGCCGAAGCCCTTGTGCAGCTCGGTGCCGATGAAGTTCAGCCACTCCTGAAGGTGGTAGCGGGCCATGGTGCCGTTGGCCGGTGCCAGCTTCTTCTCGGGGACCAGATCGGCCAGGTACTGGACGATGGCCGGGCCTTCATGCAGCGTGTCGCCGTCGTCGAGCACGAGGAAGGGAACATAGCCCAGCGGGTTGATGCCGTAGTAGTCCGTGCCGTCCTGCAGCTTGTGCGTCTTGGTGCTGGCCAGGACCGGCTCGTAGGCCAGGCCTGCCTCGTGCAGGACGATGTGGGGAGACAGAGAGCAGGCGCCAGGGCTGTAGTAGAGCTTCATGGTGGATGGCTTCCGATCAGGGTAAGAAAGACAAGCGCCCATGCTAACCCCATGTGCAGGGGCTGCGCATGATGGGACCGCGCTGGCGGCAGGGTTCAGGCCGACAGGCGCTGTGCAGCCCAGAGCACCTGTTCCAGCACGGCCTTCATGCCCTGCTGGTCCTGGGGTCGCTGCAGGCGGCCGGCGTCGTCGAATGCCTGGCCTGCCTGTCCTACGGCGTGGCTCACGGGTGCCAGCCAGCACTGCAGGTTCAGCAGCAGCGGCGCCAGGTGCGACTGGGCCCGCAGGCCGCCCAGGCCGCCGGGCGAGGCGCTGGCCATGCCCACGACCTTGCCGCGAAAGGGCAGGGTGCCATCGGACCAGACCGGATCACCGGCCACGGGGCTGGAAGCCCAGTCGATGGCGTTCTTGAGCAGGGCGGGGTAGCTGCCGTTGTACTCGGGCGAGCAGATCAGCCAGGCCGGGTGGCTGTGCAGCGCGGCCTTGAAGCGCAGCACGTCGGGCGGCGTGCCGCTGGCCTCCAGGTCGGCGTTGTACATGGGGATGTCGAAATCCGACAGCTCCAGCAGCGTGGGCTGGGCGCCCAGTTCGCGCGCCATGTCGGCGGCGGCGGCGGCCAGGCGCCGGTTGTGCGATTGTTGGCGGGTACTGCCCGCGAAGATGAGGATCTGCATGGCCGCCATTGCATCACAGGCCCTGCACATGTTTCTTGCAAGCGGGCCGCCCTGCGGGCGGCGGCGCGCAGCATCCTGCGGTGCACGCGCTGGTTCGCCGCACTGTTTCACGTGGAACACCGGCGCAGTGCCGGCCCGGTGGCGGGGCCGGCCGACCCCTTGCAAGGCACTGGTGCGGCAAAGGTGGGAAAATCGCGGGTTCCCCGCTGGGTTCCCCTCGCTACATGAACGAGGGCCACCTGCCATGAGCGCCGGAGCGTGAGTGCTCCGTGTCGGGGGCTTGGGCCGGGCAGGCCCCCGGAGTGATAAGCATGTTGTACCCACAGGAATTTGATGTGATCGTGGTCGGTGGCGGCCACGCCGGCACCGAGGCCGCGCTGGCCGCTGCGCGCATGGGCTGCAGGACGCTGCTGCTGAGCCACAACATCGAGACCCTGGGCCAGATGAGCTGCAATCCCAGCATCGGCGGGATCGGCAAGGGCCATCTGGTCAAGGAAGTGGATGCGCTGGGCGGCGCCATGGCGCTGGCCACCGATATCGGCGGCATACAGTTCCGCATCCTCAACAGCTCCAAGGGCCCGGCCGTGCGTGCCACGCGCGCCCAGGCCGACCGCATTCTCTACAAGGCCGCCATCCGCGACATGCTGGAGAACCAGCCCAACCTGTGGCTGTTCCAGCAGGCGGTGGATGACCTCATGGTCGAGGGCGACCGCGTGGTGGGTGCCGTCACCCAGGTGGGCGTGCGCTTTCGCAGCCGCACCGTGGTGCTCACGGCGGGCACCTTCCTGGACGGCAAGATCCACGTGGGCCTGAACAACTACGCGGCAGGCCGCGCGGGCGATCCGCCGGCCGTCAGCCTGTCGTCGCGGCTCAAGGAGCTGCAGCTGCCCCAGGGGCGCCTGAAGACCGGCACGCCGCCGCGCCTGGATGGCCGCAGCATCGATTTCTCGCAGTGCGAGGAGCAGCCCGGCGACGGCATGCCCGGCGGTGTCAACGAAGGCGTGCTGCCCGTGTTCAGCTTCATCGGCAATGCGGCCATGCACCCGCGCCAGATGCCCTGCTGGATCACCCACACCAACGAGCGCACGCACGACATCATCCGCAGCGGCTTTGACCGCAGCCCCATGTTCACGGGCAAGATCGAGGGCGTGGGACCGCGCTACTGCCCCAGCGTCGAGGACAAGATCAACCGCTTTGCCGACAAGGAAAGCCACCAGATCTTCCTGGAGCCCGAAGGCCTGACCACCAACGAGTTCTATCCCAACGGCATCTCCACCAGCCTGCCCTTCGACATCCAGTACGAACTGGTGCGCAGCATGAAGGGGCTGGAGAACGCGCACATCCTGCGCCCCGGCTACGCCATCGAGTACGACTACTTCGATCCGCGCTCGCTCAAGAGCAGCTTCGAGACGCGCCAGATCCAGGGCCTGTTCTTCGCCGGCCAGATCAACGGCACGACCGGCTACGAGGAAGCGGCGGCCCAGGGCCTGTTCGCCGGCCTCAACGCCGCGCTGCAGTGCCGCGGCCAGGAAGCCTGGCTGCCGCGCCGCGACGAGGCCTATCTGGGCGTGCTGGTCGATGACCTGATCACCAAGGGCGTGACCGAGCCCTACCGCATGTTCACCAGCCGCGCCGAGTTCCGGCTGCAGCTGCGTGAGGACAACGCCGACATGCGCCTGACCGAAGCGGGCCGCGCCATGGGCCTGGTGGACGATGCGCGCTGGGATGCCTTCAGCCGCAAGCGCGATGCTGTTTCACGTGAAACAGAGCGCCTGAAGTCCACCTGGGTCAATCCGCGCATCGTCACGCCCGAGGAATCGGAGCGTGTGCTGGGCAAGTCCATCGAGCGCGAGTACAACCTGTTCGACCTGCTGCGCCGGCCCGATGTGGGCTACGGCAAGCTGATGAGCCTGAACGAGGGCCGCTATGCCTCGGCCGATGTGCAGCCCGAGGTGCTGGGCGATCTCAGCGCCTCCGTGGTCGAGCAGGTGGAAATCGCGGCCAAGTACGCAGGCTACATCGACCGCCAGAAGGACGAGGTGCAGCGCACCGCCCACTTCGAGAACCTGCGCCTGCCGGCCGAGCTGGACTACATGCAGGTGCCGGCCCTGTCCTTCGAGGTGCGCCAGTCGCTGCAAAAGCACAGGCCCGAGACGCTGGGCCAGGCGTCGCGCATGTCGGGCGTGACGCCGGCGGCGATCTCGCTGCTGATGGTGCACCTGAAGAAGGGGGGCTTTCGGGGCTTTGCACCGGATGTGACTGACGCGAAGGGCGAGGAGGCATCCGCATGAGCCAGGAACTGCGCGCTCCGCTCGAAGCCGGCCTGCAGGCACTGGGGCTGGACCTCACCCCCGCCCAGATCGATACGCTGATGGAATTCCAGGCCCTGCTGGGCAAGTGGAACAAGGTCTACAACCTCACGGCCGTGCGTGATCCGCAGGAGATGCTGACCCATCACCTGCTCGACAGCCTGGCTGCCGTGCCGGCGCTGCAGCGCCATCTGGCACAGATGCCTGCGCGCGAAGGCCGCACCGCCATGCTGGACGTGGGCTCGGGCGGCGGCCTGCCCGGCGTGGTCTTTGCCATCTGCTGCCCGCAGATCGACGTGCACTGCGTGGACACGGTGGGCAAGAAGGCGGCCTTCATCCAGCAGGCGGCGGCCACGCTGCGCCTGCCCAACCTGCGCGGCATCCACAGCCGCGTGGAGCAGCTGACCACGCGCTATCCGCTGATCAGCTGCCGTGCCTTTGCCTCGCTGGCGGACTTCACCAGCTGGTCGCGCCAGGCGCTGGAGGAGGGCGGCACCTGGCTGGCCATGAAGGGCAAGCACCCCGACGATGAAATCGCCGCGCTGCCCGCCGACGTGCAGGTGTTTCACGTGGAACCATTGAAGGTGCCGGGCCTGGATGCCGAGCGCTGCATCCTCTGGCTGCGCGTTTGCGCCTGACTTTTTTACCGAATGGCACACTGCCGCGTTGCGGCGGGGCCATGTTCCACATGCGCTGGCCATGGCCCTCGCATAAACTCCCAGCTTTCATCGCTCAGGGGTCAGCATGTTCGGCATCTCCGATTTCAGCGCATTCGTTGTTGCCATTCTTCTGTTTTTGCTGATTCCGGGGCCGGGCAATCTGGCGCTGATCACCTCCACCGGCAAGGGCGGCATACGTGCCGGAATGGCGGCCTGCGCCGGCGTGCTGGCGGCCGACCAGGTGCTGATCTGGATGGCCGTGGCGGGCGTGGCCGCGCTGCTGGCCTCCTATCCCACGGCCTTCCATGCCGTGCAGTGGCTGGGCGCCGCCTACCTGGGCTGGCTGGGTTTCAGGATGCTCACCGCCAAGCCCGGCGACAAGCCCGTGCTGCACATCGAGCCGCGCCACTACTTTCGCCAGGCCGGCCTGATCACCCTGATGAACCCCAAGTCCATCGTGTTCTACATGGCCTTCTTCCCGCTGTTCGTGGATCCCGCAAGCCACCAGGGCCTGCTCACGTTCGCGGTGATGGCGGCCACGGTGGCCGCGCTGACCTTTCTCTATTGCCTGATCGTGGTGCTGCTGACCGCGCATCTGGCCGAGCGCATGCGCGCCAATCCTGCGGTTTCCCGGGTTCTCGAAAAGACTGCGGGCGTGTTCCTGATCGGTTTTGGCCTCAAGCTGGCCATCGCCAAATAAGCGTGTAAATACCATGGCCAAAATCTTCTGTGTCGCCAATCAAAAGGGCGGGGTCGGCAAGACCACCACCGCCGTCAACCTTGCAGCGGGCCTGGCCAAGGTCGGCCAGCGCGTGCTGATGATCGACCTGGACCCGCAGGGCAATGCCACCATGGGCTCGGGCGTGGACAAGCGTGCGCTGGAGCTGTCGGTTTATGACGTGCTGCTGGAGAACGCCAGCGTCAAGGAAGCCGCCGTGCGTTCCGATGCCGTGGGCTACGACGTGCTGGGCGCCAACCGCGAACTCAGCGGCGCCGAGATCGAGCTGGTCACCCTGGAGCGCCGCAACGATCGCCTGAAGGGCGCCCTCAAGGCGGTCGATGCCGACTACGACTTCGTGCTGGTGGACTGCCCGCCCAGCCTGTCCATGCTCACCTTGAACGGCCTGTGCGCGGCCCATGGCGTGGTCGTGCCCATGCAGTGCGAGTACTTCGCGCTCGAAGGCCTGACCGACCTGGTCAACACGATCAAGCAGGTGCATGCCAACATGAACCCCGACCTGCAGATCATCGGCCTGCTGCGCGTGATGTTCGATCCGCGCACCACGCTGCAGCAGCAGGTCAGCGACCAGCTCAAGGAGCACTTCGGCGACAAGGTGTTCGACACCGTCATCCCGCGCAACGTGCGCCTGGCCGAGGCGCCCAGCTATGGCGTGCCCGGCGTGGTCTTCGATCCGGGCGCCAAGGGCAGCAAGGCCTTCATCGATTTCGCGCACGAGATGGTGCGCCGCATCAAGAAGATGTGAGAGCCATGCAAGGTTCGACACAACACCCCCTGAGTCGCTTCGCGCCTTCCCCCTCTCCTGCGGGAGGGGGACGACAGCCTCGCTGCGGGGCGGCCCTTGCTTGCTGTCACTGGCCTTGGGCCACGCCGGTTTCATGGGCTGTAGGCGCAACTCAGCGCATTGGTTATTTAAATGGCTGAGCAGAACATGCAAATCGACGTGACTGCTGAGGACGTCTGGCTGCTGCCCGGCTGGCAGAACTCGGACGCCGACCACTGGCAAAGCCGCTGGGAGCAGCGCCACGGCTACCGCCGCCTGGAGCAAAACGACTGGGACCGCCCGCTGCGCGGCGACTGGAGCGCCAGGCTGCAGGAGACGGTGCTCGACGCGCCGCGCCCCGTGGTGCTGGTGGCGCACAGCCTGGGCTGCATCCTTGTGGCCTGGTGGGCGGCGCATTCGCCGCTGGCCGCCCGCAAGGTGCGCGGCGCGCTGCTGGTGGCCCCCGGCGATACCGAGCAGCCCCAGCTGCGCGAGCAATTGCCCGGCTGGTCGCCCGTGATGATGCAGCGCCTGCCGTTTGCCTCCATCGTGGTCGGCAGCGACAACGACATTTACTGCAGCGCCCAGCGCGTGCAAGCCATGGCCGATGCCTGGGGCGCACGCTTCGTCGACGCAGGGCCTTCGGGCCATCTCAACACGGCCAGCGGGCTGGGCGACTGGGACAGCGGACACGCGCTGCTGGCATCGCTTTGACAAGGACAACACCATGGTGACCAAGAAACCCAAGGGACTGGGACGCGGGCTGGAAGCCCTGCTCGGACCCAAGGTCCACGACAAGGAAGAGGGCGGCGGCCCGGTGGCCGAGACCGGCCTGCCCAGCATCCTGCAGCTCGACGTCATGGTGCCCGGCCAGTACCAGCCGCGCACCCACATGGACGAGGGCGCGCTCTACGAGCTGGCCGAAAGCATCAAGGCCCAAGGCATCATGCAGCCCATCCTGGTGCGCCGCCTGGCCAAGGGCGACCACGCCGGCAAGTACGAAATCATTGCGGGCGAGCGGCGCTTCCGTGCGGCCCGCATCGCCGGCCTGGCCGAGGTGCCGGTGCTGGTGCGCGAGGTGCCCGACGAGGCCGCCGCCGCCATGGCGCTGATCGAGAACATCCAGCGCGAGGACCTCAACCCGCTGGAAGAGGCCCAGGGCCTGTCGCGCCTGGTCAAGGAATTCGGCCTCACGCACGAGCAGGCGGCCCAGGCCGTGGGACGCTCGCGCAGCGCGGCCACCAACATCCTGCGCCTGCTCAACCTGGCCGACCCGGTGCAGACCATGCTCATGGCCGGCGACATCGACATGGGCCATGCGCGCGCCCTGCTGTCGCTGGACCGCGCGGCCCAGATCACGGCCGGCAACCAGATCGCGGCCAAGAAGCTGTCGGTGCGCGAGGCCGAGGCCCTGGTCAAGAAGATCGGCGCCGACTTCAGCCTGGTGCGCCAGAAGTCCAAGAAGGACGGCAAGTCGCGCGACATCAAGCGCGTGGAAGAAGAGCTGTCCGATCTGCTCATGGCCGATGTCGAAGTGCGCATCAAGAAGTCCGTGCGCCGTGGCGGCAAGCTGCAGGAAATGGGCGAAGTGGCGATCCAGTTCGGCTCGCTCGATGCGCTCAACGGGCTGATCGAACGTTTGCGCGGTGATGCACCCGAGTGATGACAACAGCTTGTAACCGTCTGTGATCTGTCGTTCTCCAGCAAAGCAGCGCTTTTTCGCAAGGGTGAATCCCGGTATATTTGCGCGCTGTTATGCGGGGTAATTGTGTGTAATCGCTGACTGGCGACGCTGCCAGTGCGTGGACGCCCATTGCCCTGGCGCTGATTCACCTAGACCAGACCAAGAGGATTACAACGTGAAGAAGTATCTTGCCCTGACTGCCATCGCTGCCGTGGCGCTGACCGGCTGCGTGACCACCGACATGCGCATGGGCTCGCCCGAAGCCAAGACCGTGGCCACGGGCGCCGCAGGCGGTGCCAGCGCCGAGAACGCCAACACCGAGCTGGAGCGTTGCGACTCCTCGCTGGGCACCATCTCCCTGGTTGAGAACCAGACCGCGGGCTGGTACACCATCCTCACGCAGCAGTACCGCCTGCCGCCCACCTCGCAGCTGCTGCGCCTGATGATCCAGCAGTCCAACTGCTTCATCGTCGTGGAACGCGGCGCGGCCGGCATGGGTGCCATGGCGCGTGAACGCGCGCTGATGGACTCGGGCGAAATGCGCGGCGGCAGCAACCTGGGCAAGGGCCAGATGGTGGCCTCCGACTACGGCCTGTCCCCCGAAGTGATCTTCAACCAGAGCGATGCCGGCGGCATGGGCGGCGCCATCGGCGGCCGCGCCGGCGGCATCTTCGGCGCGCTGGCTGCAGCCACCAAGACCCGTGAAGCCTCGGTCATGCTGGCCCTGGTGGACAACCGCTCGGGCGTGCAGGTGTCGGCTTCCGAAGGCTCGTCCTCCAAGACCGACTGGGGCGGCATGGGCGCGCTGTTCGGCGGCTCCGCCGGCGCCTCGCTGGGCGGCTACACGCGCACGGCCGAAGGCAAGGTGATCGCCGCCGCCTTCATGGACGCCTACAACCAGATGGTGCGCTCGCTGCGCAACTACAAGGCGCAGACCGTCAAGGGCCAGGGCCTGGGCGGCGGCGGACGCCTGGGCGTGGACGGCGGTGCCGCACCGTCGCAGACATCGGCTCCGGGCGCCAATGCCGCCGGCATGTCGCTGCGCGCGGCCCAGCAAAAGCTCAATGCCCTGGGCTACACCGCAGGTACGCCTGACGGCTCCATGGGCAAGAACACCCAGAACGCCCTGCGCGAGTTCCAGCGCGACCAGAGCCTGCCGCAGACCGGCCGCCTCGACCGTGCCACCTCGCAAGCACTGCAACAGCAATGAGATGCAGCACCCCCTGAGTCGCTTCGCGCCTTCCCCCTCTCCTGCGGGAGGGGGGCATACGGGCGGCCGGCGACAGCCTCGCTGCGGGGCGGCCCTTGCCCGCTGTCCCTGGTTTGGGGCGTTTCGGGCTCATAGGTCGCGCTCGTTTCATGGGCTGTGGGAGGCGCGTCGCGCAATGAGGCTCTGACATGCGGCGCCTTCCCTGGCCAGCCCCGGCCCTTCTTGCCTGGGCGGGTGCCTGGCTTGTTTACGCCGCGCTGCAATCGACCCTAGGGCCGCTGGCCGCCTGGCTGGCGGCCTGTTTTTTGGGCGTGCTCGCCAGCCTGCTGGCCACGCCCTGGTGGCGGCGCCTGGCCGTGGCGGCGGGCTTTCCGCTGTCCTGCCTGATGCTGTGGGGGCCGGGCGGCCTGGCCGCCATCAGCCCCTGGCTGTGGCTGGCGGCGCTGGGTCTGCTGACCCTGGTCTACCCGCTCAACGCCTGGCGCGATGCGCCGCTGTTTCCCACGCCGACAGATGCGCTGCAAGGCCTGGCCGATGCCGCGCCGCTGCCGGACGGCGCGGCCGTGCTCGATGCCGGTTGCGGCCTGGGCGACGGCCTGCGCGCGCTGCGCGGGCAGTACCCGCAGGCGCGGCTCAACGGCATGGAGTGGAGCTGGCCGCTGCGCTGGCTGTGCGCGCTGCGCTGCCCCTGGGCCCGCGTGCGCCGTGCCGACATCTGGCTGGCCGACTGGAGCGGGTACCAGATGGTCTACCTGTTCCAGCGCCCCGAAAGCATGGGCCGTGCGGCCGTCAAGGCCGCCACGGAGCTGCCTGAGGGTGCCTGGCTGGTCAGCCTGGACTTTGCGCTGCCCGGCGTGGAGCCCTCCTGGCAGCGCCAGGGACCGGGCCGCCACAGCCTCTGGGTCTACCGCATGCCGCTGGGCGGTGCCGGCGAGGCCGTGGTGCATGTTCCCGAGCCCGAGGAGACGCCCTACGAAAAGGCGCGGCGGGAGCTGCAGCAGCGCCGATGAGAGCCTGTGCCGCTCCAGC
This sequence comes from Delftia sp. JD2, assembly GCF_001682645.1. Classification (NCBI taxonomy): domain Bacteria; kingdom Pseudomonadati; phylum Pseudomonadota; class Betaproteobacteria; order Burkholderiales; family Comamonadaceae; genus Delftia; species Delftia sp. JD2. The sequence continues at coordinate 138,571 of NZ_LFJT01000001.1, read as the reverse complement.
CGTGGCGTTGCACGGCCGGGGCCAGGCACTGAGTCCGGACGGCGGGCCCACACACTTCGCGCCTTTGTCTTACAGGAGAAAGGCAGGCTCTCCATGCTCCCCGGAATTGACTCTTTGTGTACGTGCGCAAGACTTGCTGTGCCTGCCATCCACAGATGCAGGCCCTGCAAGTCTTGACCCATCTGCTGCGCCAGGCTGCGGTGCAGATGACAAACACAAAGATCGCCAAGATGGATATGGAACTGTCTCGTGCATGCACGGCCCGCAGCCGCATGCGTTCGCCTTCTTCTTCGCTGCCTGTGCCCCCTCGGTCCGTGTTGAAAATCCTGGCATGGGGCGTGGCCTTGTGCTGCACCCAGGCGCAAGCCCAAACGGTCACTTCCACCGGCGATGTGGTGCCTGTCCAGATGCCCAACCCCTCGCCCAGCTGGAATGCGGGCACCACGCTGCACGTCGGCAGTACGGGCACGGGAACGCTCACCATGGACAGCGGAGGCTCAGTGACCCACTCCGGGGTCGGCACCGTGGGCTACGACCTGGGCAGCAATGGCACGGTCACCGTCCGGGGCGCGGGTTCCACGTGGAACGGTTCAAGCAGTCTCGTGATTGGTGGCAGGGGCACAGGCACCTTGAAGGTCGAAGATGGGGGCGTGGTGTCAGGCGTGGTGGGTGCTTTGGGCGATGTCCCTGAAGGCGTGGGCACGGCGACGATCAGTGGAACAGGCTCGGCCTGGCGCAGCACCCAGGATTTCTTCACCAGCTTCAACGGAACAGGCACGGTCACCGTGCGCGATGGTGGTGCGCTGTCTGTGCAGGGGGGCGCCGGGACCATCACCATGGATGCTGACGCGGGCGCTGTCGGAACCCTCCAGGTGGGAGGTGGACCGGCCGACGCCGCCATGGCGCCCGGCGTGGTCGATGCGGCCCGCATCGACTTCCGCCTGGGGACCGGCACCCTGCATTTCAACCACACGGGCGCCAACCTGGGCTTTGCGCTTGCGCTGTCCAGCGTCGATCCCGGCACGCACCGCATCACCCATCAGGCCGGCACGACCACGCTGTCGGCCGACAGCTCCGGTTTCTCGGGCAGCACCGCGGTCTCCGGGGGGCGGCTGGTGGTCGCCAATGCGCTTGGCGGCACGGCGTCGGTCACGGGCGGGCAGCTGGATGTCGATGGCACGCAGGGCGGCACCGTCACGGCCAGCGGCTCCGGCGTGGTGACCGGGGCGGGCACGGTCTCTGGCGACCTGGACCAGACCGCCGGCGGCGTGCTGCTGGGCCAGCAAGGCCGCAAGCTCAGCGTTGCAGGCCTGGCGACGCTGGGCGGCGGTGCGGTGGTACAGGCCGGCCTAGGAGCGCCTTCGGCCACGGCCCTGTTCGATGTGAACGGCAATCTCACGCTGGGCGGCACGCTTGGCATCAATGACCTGGGCGGCTTTGGCGCAGGCGTGTACCGGCTGTTCGACTATCGCGGCACGCTGGCCGGGAGCCTGGCCTTCGGCGCGCTGCCGCCAGGCGTGGTGGCGGACAACCTGACCCTGCAGACTTCGGTGCCCGGGCAGGTGAACCTGCTCTCCACGGTCGGCGTGGCACTGGGCTATTGGGATGGTGGCAATGCCGCGCTCAGGGACAACAACGTGGTCAACGGCGGCACAGGCGTCTGGCGTGCCGATGGCCGCAACTGGACTGGTGCTGGCGGCGCGCTCAACGGCCCTTATCAACCCAACCCCACCGTGGCCCGGTTCCAGGGCCTGGCCGGTGTGGTGACGGCGGATGCCGGTGCGGGGGCCATCGGCATTACCGGCATGCAGTTCGATGTCGATGGCTACCGCCTCCAGGGTGCGACCCTGGGATTGCAGGGCGCGGGAGCCAACACGGTCAACGTGGCCAGCGGCGCGACGGCGACGGTGGCATTGGTGCTGTCCGGCCCGGGTGGCCTGGCCAAGGCCGGCACCGGCACGCTGGTGCTGGAAGCTGCCGGCAGCTACGGCGGCGCCACCACGGTCCAGGGCGGCAGTCTGCGTGCCGGCGCTGCCAATGTGCTGACCAGCGTTTCGGCCCATGAGGTGCAGGCTTCGGGCGTGCTGGATCTCGACGGCCTGGCCCAGACCGTGGCCAGCCTGGTGAACGCGGGCACGGTGCGCCTTCCCAGGACCGGCGCTCCGGCCGTACCCGGCACCACGCTGAGCGTGACAGGCAACTACAGCGGCGGCGGCGTGCTGGCCATGGCCACGCAACTGGGCAATGAAGCGTCGCCCAGTGACCGTCTGGTGGTGAACGGCAGCGTGACGGCAGGTGCGCCCACGCGCCTGGACATTGCCAACGCCGCAGGCCTGGGCGCGGCGACCGCGGGTAACGGTATTTTGGTCGTGCAGGTCAATGGTGCGGCATCGCCTGCAGGTGCCTTCGTGCTGGCGGCGCCGCTGCAGGCCGGAGGCTACAGCTATCAGCTGGTGCAGGTGGGCAGCCACTGGTATCTGCAGTCACGCCTGGCGGGTGCCACAGGGGTGCAGCAGATTCCCGCGCTGGGCACGGCCGGCCTGGCTGGCCTGGCCCTGATGCTGGGCGGGCTGGCTGCCTGGCGGCAGCGCCGCCGCCCGGGCGCCGTGCGGGACTGAGCACGGCGGCCTGCCTCTACTTCTTCGCGCTGGCCTTGCTCACATAGAGCGACAGCGCGGCGATATCGGCCTCGCTGAGCGTGGCCTTGAACGAGGGCATGGCGCCTATGCCGTCGCGCAGTGCGCGCGCCACGCGCGCGGCGTCGGGCTTGAGCTCGTCGAGCACGGGGCCGATGGCGCCCTCGGCGCCCGCGTCCTTGAGCGTGTGGCACAGCGCGCAGGCAGGCGTGGCCGTGGCGAACAGCTTCTTGCCCAGGGCCATCTGGGCCGCTTCATCGGCAAAGGCGGGGGCGGACAGCAGGGCGCTGCCGAGCAAAGTGCTGCCCAGCAGGGCGGTGTGGATCAGGTGTTTCATCGTGAACATGGCAATGGGGGTACGGGCCCGCCACGGTCTGGCGCCGTGTGCGGGAAGTGACGGGAAGGGGGGCGGGATGGGCGCGCGGGCCGTGCTCAGGCCACGGTGACGGTCACGGCGTGGTCGGCCCAGCTGGTGTTGTTGTAGCCACTCTGGTTTTCGCCGCGCGTCTCGGGCTGGACCCGGCCGCGCGCGTCGGTGGCGCGGCTGGCCAGCACATGCGTGCCCTTGGGCAGGCGCGCCTGCAGCACGAACTGGCGCCAGGCGTACTTGCCCAGGTCGGGGCCGACCAGGCGCGCGGCCTGCCAGCTCTTGCCGCCGTCCGTGGACACCTCCACGCCCTTGACGGCGTCCATGCCGCCAAAGGCCACGCCGTGGATCTGCACCAGGCCGGCGGCCTGCCCGCCGTCCTCGGGCAGGGGCGAGTTGATCCAGGACTTGACGCTCATCTCCTGCACCGAGGGCTGGCTCGGGTCGCCCTTGCTGCCGGGCGGCGAGATGCGGTAGCCGTGGGACATGATGTGGGCCTCGCTCTCGCGCGGCGTGAAGGCCAGCTGCTTGATGTACTTGATGTTGTTCACGCCGGTGTAGCCGGGCACGATCAGGCGCAGCGGCCCGCCATGGGCCAGCGGGATGGGCTCGCCGTTCATCTCCCAGGCCAGCAGCGCGTCTTCCATGGCCGACAGCGGCACCGAGCGCTCGACGATGACGCTCTTGGGGTCCAGCCCCGCAGGCAGCACCTCGCCGCCCGTGCCGGTCATGTAGAGACCGCCGTCTGACACACCGCCCAGGGCCTTGACCACCTCGCGCACGGGCACGCCGCTCCATACCACGCAGCCGGCCGCACCCACGGTCCAGGCCGTGCCGCTGGGCTTGCTGGGAAAGAAGGCCCGGCCATTGCCCGAGCACTGCAGCACCATGGCCACGGTCTCCAGGCCCAGGGACTTGAGCTCGCGCACGCTGAGGCTGCGGGGCTGGCGCACGCCCTCCACCTGCAGCTGCCAGGCATCGCGGTCGGCCACGATGGATTCGGGCGGCGTGGGCAGGTTGTTGCGCACATAGAGCTGGTCGCTGGGCGTGATCACGCTGGTGCCGAAGGCGCCGCGCCGCGTCTCTATGGTGGTGGAGCTGTGGACGATGAGGGCATCGGCCTTCTTCCAGCCCGCGTAGCCGGGCAGGGGCTTGGCCGCCGGTGCTGCCGCAGCTGCGGGTGCCTGGGCCTGGGCCAATGCGCCCTGGTGCAGACCGGCCAGGCCTGCGGCGGCCAGTGCGCTGGCGCTGCCGGCCAGCAGGCTGCGGCGCGCGGGGGAGGTGGGCGATGTCGGCAAGTGGTTCATGGGTGTCTCCTCGTGGTGGTTGTCATCGGGCATCTCATGGGGCAGGGGTGCCCAGGGCCTTGCTGGCCACGGCCAGGGCCTGTTTCTTCTGGGCCACCAGCACCAGCGGCCGGCCTTCGCGCGAGCGAACGACCTGCCAGTGCATGTTGGCCCACCAGCCCTGGCCATCGGCCAGGCGCTGGGGCTGGTCGAAGGCCAGCACGGTGACGATGCCGCCCTTCTCGAAGAAGGTGGTCAGGTGGTAGGCGCGCGTGCCGTCGATGTCGCAGGGCCGCATCAGCTGGGTGTAGCCGGGCAGCTTCTCGCCGGCCGGCAGGTCCATGCGGCGCGCGACCTCGGCCTCGGGCATGAAGCTGCCGCGCAGCGTGCGCTCGTAGTACTCATGCTCGATGGCGGCGCGCACCAGCTCGGGCGGGCGCATGGCGAACACGGCGGTGGCGGCCGAGCTGCCCACCAGCAGCGCGGCGATCAGGCGGCGCACGCCGCTGCGCGCATGCCAGCGCGTGTGGCGCAGCAGATGGGCGGGCGGCTCGCCGTGCGGCCCGGGGTCGAAGGCCAGGGCCAGTTCGGCGCGTGCGCGCAGGTCGAAGGCCGATTCGTCGGTTGTGTCCGGGGCAGTCATTTCAAGCCTTGGTATCGGGTGGCGCGCAGCGGGATCACGCTGGCAGTCTCTTGAGCAGGCGCCGGGGCCGCCTGCTCCAGCGCCGCCTTCAGCGCATCGCGGGCGCGTGACAGGCGCGACAGCACCGTGCCCGGCGCAATGTCCAGGGCCTCGGCCATCTGGGCCGTGGGCATGTCGTCGAAGTAATAGAGCACCAGCACCTCGCGGTGGATGGGGGCGATGCGCGCCAGCGCCTTGACCACGTCGAGCCGGTCGTCCAGCGCCGAAGGCGAGGGGGAGGGGGCGGGATGCTGGTCCAGCGCCTCGTCATCGCTGACCAGATGGGCCGATGGCGCAAGGTGCCGGAAGGCATGGCGGCGCATGATCTGGAACAGCCAGGCCCGCGCCATTGCGGCCTCGCGCAGCTGGTGGCGAAAGCGCCAGGCGCTGGTGAAGCAGTCCTGCACCACGTCCTCGGCCAGCGCGCGCGAGCCGGTCAGCGCCCAGGCGCTGCGCAGCAGGAATCGGTAGTGCTCGCGCACCCACTGGTTGTAGCGCGACTCGGCGGTGGAGATCATGCGGCATAAGAGCACGCAGGGCGCCGCCGCATTCCATGGCCTGCCTATCGGCAAACCCTATATCGGATCAGCTATCGCGAAGAGGCGATGGCTCCCTGTCATTCCCTGGTCGGCCGCGATACAGCGCCTGTTCCGACCCTGTGGGCAGCGGAACCGGCCTGCTGCCCGAAGAACCGTGCCGGGGGCATGCCCACCGTGCGGTGCACCATGGCGCTGAAGGCGCTGGGGCTGTAGCCCAGCTCGGCCGCGATCTGCTGTATGGGCAGGCCGCGCGCGGCCAGGCTCAGGCCGTGGGCCAGCACGACTTGCTGGCGCCAGGTGGTGAAGCTGCAGCCCAGCTGCTGCTGGAACAGCCGGGCCACGGTGCGCGGGCTGGCGCCGGTGTCTGCCGCCCAGTCGGCCAGGCTCTCGTGCTGGGTGGGGTCGGCCACCACGGCCTCGCAGAGCATGCGCAGCCGCTTGTCCTGGGGCATGTTCACGCCAAGGTGGACTTCGCTGGCCCGGCGCAGTTCTTCCAGCAGCAGGGCGCTGAGATGGTGCTCGCGCTGCAGCGTGGCGGCGTCGGGTGCGGGCTGGTCATCGCTTTGCTTGGGCAGGGCCGTGATCAGCTCGCGCATCAGCGGCGAGACCTCCAGCACGCGGCAACGTGCCCAGTCCTGCGGGTTGCAGGCCACGCCGCAGGGCGGGAGGTCCGGCAGTACGGGGCCCTGGGCCGGATCGTCCTGCAGCACGTAGATGGAGACGAGATCGGCTTCCTCGACCATGGCCACGGCGTGGACCAGGCCGGGCGGAATCCACACGGCCTTGGAGGGTGGGGCGATCAGCGTGCCCTGGGGGGCCGACAGGTGCAGCACGCCGTCCAGCGAGATGGCGATCTGTGCCCAGCTGTGGCTGTGCGGTATGACGCGCGTGCGTGCCGACAGGCGGTGCTGCTTGGCGCGCACGGGGCGCTGGGGCGTGGGCACGAACAGGTGCGGATGCAGGGCCTCCACCGGCTCCATTGGCCGGGCCCTGCGCACCGACCGCAGTGCGGCTGCGGGGCAGGCGCTGGGCAGGGTTTCGGCACAAGTGTCGGCAAGGGTGTCGGCAGGGGTGCCGGGCGTGGAGACAGGCTTTGGCATGTTTGCGACAGAAGTTGGCAGACTATCGCATACAAGACGAAACGCTGCTGCCTAAGATGCGGCCCATGACCGCCTCTTCTTCTTCCATGCCGGACGCCGTGGCTCCGGACCCGCTGCGCAGCGATGTGCGCACCATCGGCCTGATCGGCCTGGCGCATGGTTCCTCGCATTTCTTCCACCTGCTGCTGCCGCCGCTGTTCCCGTGGCTGATCGCCGAGTTCGGCTACAGCTATGCCGAACTCAGCGTGATGGTGTCGCTGTTCTTCGTGGTCTCCGGCGTGGGACAGGCCATGGCCGGCTTTGCCGTGGACCGCTTCGGCGCGCGCCCCATTCTGTTTGCGGCGCTGGGCAGCTTCACCGTGGCGGGCGTGGTCGCCAGCCTGGCACAGGGCTATGGAATGCTGCTGCTGGCAGCCTTCTTCGCGGGCCTGGGCAATGCGCCCTTCCACCCGGTGGACTTCACCATCCTCAACAAGCGCGTGTCGGCCAAGCGCATCGGCCATGCGTTCTCGGTGCACGGCCTGTCGGGCAATATCGGCTGGGCGCTGGCGCCGCTGTTCATGGCGGGCATCACCACGGCCACGGGCTCGTGGCGCCTGGCCTGCCTGTGCGGCGCGGCCCTGGCCGCCGTCATCCTCACCATCATGGTGCTCAACCGCGAGGCGCTGGACGACCGTGCGGCCGATGCCCAGGCCCCCGCGGCGCGCGCCGCTGCGGCCGCCGTGCCGCAGGAGCATCCCATGGCCTTCCTGAAGCTGCCCTCGGTCTGGCTGTGCTTCTCGTTCTTCTTCTGGAGCACCTGCGCGCTCAGCGCCATCCAGAGCTTTGCCAGCCCCGCCATGCAGTCCATGTACGGACTGCCGCTGAGCGTGACGGCGCTCATCGTCACGGGCTACATGCTGTGCGGCGCGGCAGGCATGCTGGCCGGCGGCTTCCTCGTGGGCCGTGTGCAGCGGCTGGAGAAGGTGATCTCCATCTGCATGCTGGGCTCGGGCGTTGCGCTGTTCCTGGTCGGCACGGGCTGGCTGCCGGCCATGGCGGCCGTGGGCGTGGCCTCCATCGCGGGCCTGGGCACGGGCCTGGCCGGCCCCTCGCGCGACATGCTGATCAAGCGCGCCGCCCCGCCCGGCGCCACCGGCCGCGTCTACGGCACGGTGTATTCGGGCCTGGACCTGGGCTTTTGCCTGGCCGCGCCGGTGTTCGGCTACATGCTGGACCACGGCATGAGCCACGGCGTGTTCTACGGATCGGCCATTGCCCTGGTGCTGAGCGTGGTGTCGGCCGTGGTCGTGGGCGATGGCGTGAGCAAGAAGGGCGGCATGGCGCTGAGCGCGGGCTGATTCCGGGTCTCGCTCCCCACAAGGCCCCGCAGGCCACAGCTTGCGGGGCCTTTGCTTTGGGCGGTGAGATGGACAAAACAGGCACGGCAATTGCGTGCGCCCTGCGCGGCGCCTGCTATCGTGCAGGCACAACTTTTTCAACACAGGAGACCTGTCCATGCGTTCCGCCTTCGCACCGCTTTCCCTCATGTTCCGCAGCGCCCCGCTGGCGCTGGCCCTTGCCATGGCCGGCCTGTCCGGCAGTGCCCTGGCTGCGCCCAAGGCCGATATCCAGGCGCTGGCGCAAAAGCACCAGCAGCCCTTGCTGGACACGCTGCGCGACCTGGTGCACATCGAGTCGGGCAGCAAGGACATGGAGGGCGTGGAGCAGATCGCCAACTACGTGGCCGGCAAGCTGCGCGAGCAGGGCGGCAAGGTCGAGATCCTGCAGCCCACCGACGTCTACCGGCTGGGTGACACGCCCGAGAAGATCGGTCCCATGGTGCATGCCGAGTTCAAGGGCAAGGGCACCAGCCGCATCATGCTGATCGCCCACATGGACACGGTCTACCTGCGCGGCATGCTCAAGGACCAGCCGTTTCGCATCGACGGCGAGCGCGCCTACGGCCTGGGCATTGCCGACGACAAGCAGGGCGTGGCCCTGATCCTGCACACCGTGGCCATGCTGCGCCAGCTGGGCTTCGACAACTACGGCACGCTGACCGTGCTGATGAACAGCGACGAGGAAATCAGCTCGCCCGGCGCGCGCAGCACCATCACGCGCATGGGCGCCGAGCAGGATGCGGTCTTCTCTTTCGAAGGCGGCGGCACCGACGGCGGCGTGCGCCTGGCCACCAGCGGCATCGGCGCGGCCTACCTCAAGGTCGAGGGCAAGGCCTCGCACGCGGGCGCCAAGCCCGAGGACGGCGTGAACGCGCTGTACGAGCTGTCGCACCAGCTGCTGCAGATGAAGGACCTGTCCAAGCCCGAGACCGGCCTCAAGCTCAACTGGACCGTGGCCAAGGCCGGCACCAACCGCAACGTCATTCCCGCCGAGGCCACGGCCCAGGCCGACGCCCGCGCGCTGCGCGTGGCCGACTTCACGGCGCTGGAGCAGGCCATGCAGGCCAAGGTGGGCCACAAGCTGCTGGGCGCCAGCAAGGTGCAGCTCAAGTTCGAAGTGCGCCGCCCGCCGCTGGAGGCCAACGAGGCCTCGCGCAGCCTGGCCAAACAGGCGCAGACCATCTACAGCGACGAGCTGGGCCTGAAGATGAGCGTGATGGAAAAGGCCACGGGCGGCGGCACCGACGCGGCGTTTGCGGCGCTCAAGGCCAAGGGTGCGGTCATCGAGGGCTTTGGCCTGAGCGGCTACGGTGCGCACTCCAATGATGCGGAGTATGTGCAGCTGAACACCATCGTGCCCCGCCTGTACCTGGCCACGCGCATGATCATGGATCTGTCGAAGTAGCCCCCACGCTCCCCTGCTTCGCATGGTCCGCTGCCCCTGGCCGGGCGCCCCCCGAGGGGGCCGCGTTTCGCCTTGGGGCGGCCCGGCGGCGAAACCTGGCGCACTCTGCAGATGGCGGGGGCAAAAAGCAAAAAAGGGCATGCCTTGCGGCATGCCCTGAAGGCGCATCGTGGGGCGCTCTGTGTTCTTTACTGCGAAGAGATGTTCTTGTCCTTGGCGATCTTGCTCCAGCGCGTGAAGTCGGCATTCAGGCGCGCCTTCATGGCCGCGCCGTCCTGGTAGGTGGCAATGGCGCCTGCGGCCAGCATCTTCTTTTGCAGCTCGGGCTCGGCCAGGATGAGCTTGAGCTCCTGGTTCAGGCGCTGGACCACGGCGGGCGGCGTGTTCAGCGGGGCGATCAGGCCGCCCCAGGTGTCGGCGTCGAAGCCGGGGAAGCCCTGCTCGGCCACCGACTTCACGTTCGGCAGCAGCTGCTTGGCCTTTTGCGAGCTGACGGCAATGGCGCGCAGCTTGCCCGCCTGGATGTGGGGCAGGGCCGCGACCACGTCGGCGAACATCACGGCGATCTGGCCGCCGATCAGGTCGGTCACGGCCGGCGCGCTGCCGCGGTAGGGCACGTGCTGCATGTCGAAGCCGCCCAGGTCCTTGAGCTGCTCCATGGACAGGTGGCCGAAGCTGCCCGTGCCCGAGCTGGTGTAGTTCAGCGCCGGCTTGGCCTTCTTGGCATGCTCGATCAGCTGCTGCAGGTTGGTCACGTCCGGCAGCTCGCGCGGGTTGATGACGATGGCCATGGGCAGGTCATAGACCGTGGCCACGGGCAGGAAGTCCTTGCGCACGTCGTACAGGTTGTTGTTGAACAGCATGGGCGCCAGCAGCGCGGGCATGCCGAACATGGACAGCGAGTAGCCGTCGGGCTGTGACTTGATGAAGGCCGCCGTGCCCACCGAGCCCGAGGCGCCGGGGCGGTTGTCGATGACGATGGTCTGGCCCAGGCGCTCGGTCAGGCGCTGCGCGACGATGCGCGCGGCCGTGTCGGTGGGGCCGCCGGGCGGGAAGGCCACGGTCAGCTTGATCAGCTTGTCGGGCCACTGGCTCTGGGCCCGGGCGGCGGGGGCCAGCGTGGCGATGGCGGTGGCGCAGGCGGCGGAAAGGATCTGGCGGCGCGAGGCCTGGAAGGGGGTGGAAGTCATATGTCTCCTCAAGCGGGAAGGGGTGGAAATGAGAGCCGTGGAGCGGTCTGGGTGGGAACGTCTGCGCGCTCTCAGATGATGTTTTTGGCGCGCAGTGCGGCGCGGGCCTGTTCGTCCAGGCCCAGGCGCTGCTGCAGCACCTCGTCGGTGTGTTCGCCCTGGTGCGGCGGCGGGCGGCGCACGGGCAGGCGCTGGCCGTCCAGCGCATAGGGCGGGGCCAGCACGGACTGGCTGCCGGCCTCGCTGTCCTCGAAGCGGTGCAGCAGGCCGGCGTCGGCCGTGCGCTGCGAGTTCAGGGCCTCGAACAGGCCCAGCACCTCGCCGCAGGGAATCTGCGCGGCCGTCAGGCATTCGAGCAGCTGGGCGCGCGTGAAGCGCAGCAGCTCGGCCTGCACCAGCGGCATCAGCAGCTCGCGGTTTGCCGAGCGTGCGGTATTGGTGGCAAAGCGTTCGTCGGCGGCCCACTCGGGCTTGGCGATGACGTCGGTGCAAAAGCGCTGGAACTGGCCGTTGTTGCCCACGGTGATGACCAGCGGGCCGTCGGCCGCCTCGAACACGCCGTAGGGCACGATGGACGGATGGGCGTTGCCGAACTTGGGCGGGTCGCCGGCCTTGAGCAAGGCCTCCATGCCGTAGTAGCTGGTGATCATCAGGCCGCAGTCGTACAGGGCCATCTGCACATGGCGGCCGCGCCCGCTGCGCTCGCGCTCGTAGAGCGCGGCCAGGATGGCCTGGGCCGAGTACATGCCCGTGAACATGTCCACGGCGGCCACGCCGAACTTCAGCGGGCCCTGGCCCTGCTCGCCGTTCATGGCCATGATGCCGGACTCGCCCTGCACCACCAGGTCGTAGCCGGGCCGCGTGGCCTCGGGGCCGCTGCGCGAGTAGCCCGAGATGGAGCAGTACACCAGGCGCGGGTTCAGCTGCGACAGCTGCTCGTAGCCCAGCCCCAGCTTCTCGGCGCCGCCGACCTTGAAGTTCTGGATGACCACGTCGCTGTCGGCCGCCAGCTCGCGTGCGATGCGCAGGCCCTCTTCGGCCTGCAGGTCCAGCGTGACCGAGCGCTTGTTGCGGTTGGCGCTGTTGAAGTAGGAGGTGTTGCGCTGGCCCACGCGCACGCCCCAGTCGCGCGTGTCGTCGCCGCGGCCCGGGTGCTCGACCTTGACGACATCGGCGCCCAGGTCGGCCAGCGCCATGGCGCACATGGGGCCGGCCAGCACGCGCGAAAGATCCAGGACGCGCACGCCGTCCAGCGGCAGGGAAGAGGGGAGAGCACTCATGCGAAACCTTGTCGAACCACGAAAACCGCAACGGGCCGGTGATGCCCGGGCAGGCCCGCATTCTTTATTCGTTTATGGACTTTGACAATCGTGCTAAAAAATGGACATTGTGTGTACTGAGGTTTGACAATGGATCTGGGCGGACTGTCCCTGCTGGTGGACATCATCGAAGCCGGCAACCTGAGCCGCGCCGCCGTGCGCCTGGGCATGAGTCGCGCCAACGTCAGCCACCGGCTCAACCAGTTCGAGCGCCAGATCGGCCAGCAGCTGCTGCGCCGCACCACGCGCCAGGTCGAGCCCACCGAGCTGGGCCTGCGCCTGTATGCCCATGGCCGCGCGATACGCCAGGAAGCCATGGCGGCGGCCGAGTCGGTGGACAGCCTGGGCCAGAGCCTGCAGGGCACCGTGCGGCTGAGCGTGCCCAGCGGCTACGGCCAGCTGCAGATGTCGGGCTGGCTGACGGAGTTCATGCGCATGCATCCGGGCATCACGCTGGAGGTGATCTTCGACAACGACATCGAGGACCTGATGCAGGGCGCCGTGGACTTCGCCGTGCGCGTGATGACCGAGCCGCCTGAAAGCCTGGTGGCCTGCAAGCTCGGCGATGTGCTCTACGAGGCCTGCGCCACGCCGCAGTTTCTGGCTGCGCATGGCCATCCCGACTCGCTGCTGGCGCTCAAGCGCGTGCCGCTGATCACCTCGGCCCTCACGGGCCAGAAGCTGCGCACGGCGGGCATGAACGGCGCCCGGCCCACCGAGCTGCGCATACGCCCGCGCCTGATGTCGCCCAACTTCCACTTCCTGCGCGATGCCGTGCTGCAGGGCCTGGGCGTGGCCGTGGTGCCGCGCTACATGGTGGCGGCCGAACTGGCCAGCGGCGCGCTTGAGCGCCTGCCGCTGCCGCCCGGCAGCCTGGACTTTCTGGCCACGCGCCAATACCTGCTGTACATGCCGTCCCACTACCAGACGCGGGCCATCACCACGCTGATCGACTTCCTGCGCGAGAAGGCCGCGGCGGAGGGACTCAGAGGCTGAAGATCTTGCCGGGGTTCAGGATGTTCTTCGGGTCCAGCGCCTGCTTGATGGAGCGCATCATCTGCACCGCGCCGTCGCCGGCTTCCTCGCGCAGGAAATCCATCTTGTGGATGCCCACGCCGTGCTCGCCCGTGCAGGTGCCGCCCAGCGCAATGGAGCGCGACACCAACTGGTGGTTGAGCTGCTCGGCGCGCGAGCGCTCGTCCTCGTTGTCCGGGTCGATCAGGTAGCCGAAGTGGAAGTTGCCGTCGCCCACGTGGCCGACGAGGAAGTAGGGAATGCCGCTGTCATCGGCCTCGCGCACCGAGTCCAGCAGCGCATCGGCCAGGCGGCTGATGGGCACGCAGGCATCGGTGGTGATGCAGCGGCAGCCGGGGCGGCTGGAGACGGCCGCGAAATAGGCGTTGTGGCGGGCCGTGAACAATCGCGTGCGGTCCTCGGGACGCTCGGCCCATTCGAAGGCGTTGCCGCCGAACTCGCCCGCAATGTCCTGCACCATCTCGGCCTGCTCCTTCACGCCCGTGGGCGAGCCGTGGAACTCCATCAGCAGCATGGGTTCCTCGCGCAGCGTGAGCTTGCTGTAGGCATTGACCATGCGCACCGAGTTCACGTCCACCAGCTCCACGCGGGCGATCGGCACGCCCATCTGGATAGTCTGGATGACCGTGCGCACGGCGGCCTCGATGCTGGGGAAGGAGCAGATGGCCGCGCTCACGGCCTCGGGCAGCGGGTACAGGCGCACCGTGATCTCGGTGACCACGCCCAGCGTGCCCTCGCTGCCCACGATCAGGCGCGTGAGGTCGTAGCCCGCGCTGCTTTTCTTGGCGCGCGTGCCGGTGCGCATCAACTCGCCGCTGGCCGTGACCAGTTCCAGCGCCAGCACGTTCTCGCGCATGGTGCCGTAGCGCACGGCATTGGTGCCGCTGGCGCGCGTGGCGGTCATGCCGCCGATGGAGGCATCGGCGCCGGGATCGATGGGGAAGAAGAAGCCCGTGTCCTTGATGGCATCGTTGAGCTGCTTGCGCGTGATGCCGGGCTGCACGGTGACCGTCAGGTCCTCGGTGTTGACCGAGAGAATGCGGTTCATGCGGCTCAGGTCCAGGCTGATGCCGCCCTCGACGGCCAGCAGATGGCCTTCGAGCGAGGAGCCTGCGCCGTAGGGGATGACCGGCACGGCATGCTGGTCGGCCAGCTTCAGCGCGTCCTGCACGTCCTGCGTGCTTTCGGCAAAGACCACGGCCGCAGGCGGGGGCGCCTGGATGGCGCCCTCGTCGCGGCCGTGCTGTTCGCGCACCGCCAAAGCCGTGGAGCACTGGGCGCCGAAACGCTGGGCCAGGGCTTGGAGGAAGGCTTCGGGGATGGGGCGCTGAGCGAAGTCAGGCTGCAGGCGGACGGGGGCGACAGGGGCGTTCATCGGTGTTCTCCAGGGGGAACTGGAAAGAATACCACCGGCCCTGCCGCCCAACCGTGTGGGTCAGCCGCCAGGCATCCGGGTGTCAGCGCGGCTGGACAGCCTTGCTGAATTCATCGCGCGACAGCGATCCGTTCTTGTCGGCATCGATCTGCGCGAAATTGCTGCTCACGGCGGGCAGGGCCTCGGCCTCCTTCTTGCCCAGCTTGCCGTCCCGGTTGGTGTCGGCGCGGTCGAATGCGGCTTGCACCTCGTTGGCGCCGCCCGCTGGTGCTGCGGGTGCTGGCGCAGATTGCACGCCTGCTGCCGAGCCGCCGCCAAACGTCGGCTGCGGTGCTGCGGACGGAGCCTGCGCCATGGCAGTGACGCTGCCCAGCGAAATGGCCGCGAACAACATCACGCTGCGGATTTCAAAACCAGAGACTTTGCGCAGTTGAGAGGTCATATGTCGAACTCCTTGTCGAACGTGGAACATGACTGCATTCCACCTGCTGCAGCGCAGCAGGGCCAGCACTTTTGCCGGCTGTTGCCTGCTACAACATTTGCGTGCCGCCTGTAACGCACAATTGGGTGTTGGGCCGTTACGGGTCCGGCTTTCCACCCCCGCACCGCCAAGGAGAACGCCCATGGGCAACCGTTTGACACAGATCGCCACGCGCACCGGAGACGACGGCAGCACGGGCCTGGGCGACAACACGCGCGTCTCCAAGAACAGCGGCCGCCCGCACGCCATGGGCGATGTGGACGAGCTCAATTCCCACATCGGCCTGCTGCTGTGCGAGGCCCTGCCCGAGGACGTGCGCGAACTGCTGGTCGATGTGCAGCACCAGCTGTTCAACCTCGGTGGCGAGCTGTCCATTCCCGGCTATGAACTGCTCAAGGACGACGCCCTGCTGCAGCTCGATGAAGCGCTGGCCCACTACAACGCGCAGCTGCCCCGGCTGCAGGAATTCATCCTGCCGGCCGGCAGCCGCGCCGCGGCCCAGGCCCATGTCTGCCGCACGGTGGCACGCCGCGCCGAGCGCATGGTGGTGGCGCTGGAGCAGGGCGAGGCCATGCGGCCCGCGCCGCGCCAATACCTGAACCGCCTGTCGGACCTGCTGTTCGTGCTGGCGCGCGTGCTCAACCGCATGGATGGCGGTGACGACGTCTACTGGAAGAGCGAGCGGATGGCCCGCGCGCAGTCCGCCGAAGAGTGAACCTGCACTGAACCTGCGCTAATCCCGCGCCAATCCCGCGTTTAGGACGGCCCATGCGTCTGCGCCACATCGAGGTCTTCAATGCCGTCATGCAGACCGGCAGCGTCAGCGCTGCCGCACGGCTGATCAACATCACCCAGCCGGCCGTCAGCCGCACCCTGCAGCACGCGGAGCTGCAGCTGGGCTTTGCGCTGTTCCAGCGCGCACGCGGCCGGCTCACGCCCACCAATGAGGCGCTGGCGCTGTTCCCCCACATCGAGAAGCTGTTCGAGCAGCTCGACGAGGTCCAGCGCCTGGCCGACAACCTGCGCCATGGCCAGGCCGCGGACCGGCTCACCGTGCTCACCGTCTTCGCGCTCAGCCGCGAGGTGCTGCCGCGCGCCGTGGCCGGATTTCGGCGCCGCCACCCCCAGGTACAGGTCCATGTGCAGGCGCTGCACACCCCGCAGGTGGTCTCGGCCCTGCTGCTGCAGGAGGCCGACGTGGGCTTCGTCATCAGCTCCGTGGGCCAGCCCGCGCTGGAGCATGAACTGTTGGCCGAGGTGGACATGTTCTGCGTGCTGCCCAAGGGCCTGCTGCCGCCCTCGCGCGTGCGCGAAGAGGGCATGGAGCTCAAGGACCTGGCCGAGCTGCCCGTGGTCGCTCTCGATGCACGCGACCCGCTGGGCATGCGCCTGGGCCAGGCCTGCCGCGAGCACGGCGTGGGCCTGTCGCCCGTGGTCACCGTGCAGACCTACCACGCGGCCCTGTCCATGGCCGAGTACGGCCTGGGCGCCGCCATCATGGACGGCTGCACCGCCCTGGCCGCCGACCGCCGCAAGGTCCATGTCGTTCCCCTGCTGCCGCGCATCACGGTGGGCGTCAATGCACTCAGCCTGCCCCAGCGGCCGGGGTCGGTGCTGGCGCGAGCAATGACCGAGGAAATGCGCAAGGCCTTGCGCGAGTTGCTGGCTGGTTGAGGCCTGCGGGTTTCAGGCCTCCTCCATCTGCCCCACCAGCCTCTGCGCCGACCCGAACGCCAGCGTCAGCCCCAGCGCGCCATGCCCTGTCTGCAGCCACAGGTTGCGCGGACCGCCGCGCTGGCGGCCGGTGAGGGGCAGGCCGGTGGGTGTGGCGGGTCGCATGCCGGTCCAGGGGTGGAGGTTGCCGTCCAGCGGCAGGTCGGCGAAGACCTCCTGCGTGGAGCGGCGCAGGCTGGCGATGCGGCGCGGGTCGGTGCGCGTGTCCCGGCCCACGATCTCCACCATGCCGGCCACGCGCAGGCGTTCGCCGATGCGTGCGAAGACGACCTTGCGTGCGGTGTCGGTGATGCTGACACGGGGCGCGGCGTGCGGCAGCTGCGCTGCGGCATCGGCGGTGATGCTGTAGCCCTTGAGCGGATAGACGGGAATGCGCAGGCCCAGCTGGCGCGCGTGGACCGCGCTTTCCCAGCCGCTGGCCAGCACGTAGTGGTCGGCGCGCAGCGGCAGCGGGCCTGCGGCGGTGCGCAGGCCGGTGATGGCGTCGCCTTCGCGCTCGAAGCCCTGCAGCTCCACGCCGTAGCGCAGTTCGGCGCCGCGCGCGGTGAGCCGGGCGGCCAGTTGTTCGCACAGCAGGCGGCAGTCGGCTGCGGCTTCGCTGGGCGTGTGTACGGCGCCTGCAATGCGCTGGGCGTAGCCGGCGAGCGCGGGTTCGATGCGCGCCACGTCGGCGGCGTTGACGATGCGCTGCGGCGCGCCGCCCAGGCCCGCCTGCAGTGCCACCTGCTGCGCGGCGGCATCCAGCGCCTGATGGGTGGGGTAGAGCACCAGCTTGCCCGGCGTGTGCAGGTCGCAGTCCAGTGCTTCGTCGGCCTGGAGCGACTCGAAGGCCTGGCGGCTTTCGGCGGCCAGGGCCAGCAGGGCGCGCGTGCCTTCGGCCGAGGCATGGGCATTGCAGGCGCCCAGAAAGCGCAGTCCCCAGGCCCATTGCGCGGGGTCGGCGCGCAGGCGGAAGGCCAGCGGCGAATCCTTTTCCAGCAGCAGGCGGGGCAGCATCTTCCAGATGCCGGGATCGGCCAGCGGCTGCACGTAGGAATAGCTCAGCTGCGCGCCATTGCCGCCGCTGGCGCCCTGGGCGGGGCCCGGTGCGCGGTCCAGCACAGTAATGCGGTGGCCGGCCTGCTGCAGCGCCCAGGCCGTTGCCAGGCCGACGATGCCGGCGCCCACGATGCAGACATGCATTGATCGTTTCTCCATGCAGCCGCACTGTAGGCCGCGCGCGGCAGGCTGCGCCATGGCATTTGGCACAGGGGGTATGCATGCAGGTTATGGCTGCGGGCCGCTGCCCAGTGCAGGGGGACCGCCCATAACCGGCGGGCATGGGTCGGCCCGATATTGTCATTCCGCAAAGGCCGCCGCCCTTCCTACACTGGCCGCACATCCACCAAAGACGAGGAGACAAGCATGCAACTTCACACCACCGCGCTGTGCGCGGCCCTGGCCCTGGGAGGCCTGGCTGCGGCCCATGCCGACACGCTGGCCAAGGTGCGCGACAGCGGCCGCATCACGCTGGCCTACCGCGAGTCCTCCGTGCCCTTCAGCTACCTGGACAACGGCAAGCCCATCGGCATGACGGTGGAGATGTCCCAGGCCGTGGCCGAGGCCGTGAAGAAGGCGGTGAACCGGCCCGATCTCAAGGTGCAGTGGCAGGCCGTGACCTCGCAGAACCGCATGCCGCTGCTGGCCAACGGCACCATCGACCTGGAATGCGGCTCGACCACCAACAACACGGTGCGCGGCAAGGAGGTGGCCTTTGCCATCAACCATTTCTACACGGGCACGCGGCTGCTGGTGAAGAAGAGTTCGGGCATCAAAAACTACGCCGACCTCAAGGACAAGACCGTGGCCATCACCACGGGAACCACCAACCTGCAGGTGCTGCGCAAGGCCAATGCCGACAAGGCCTGGGGCATGAACATCGTCATGGCCAAGGACCATGCGGACGGCTTTCTGCTGGTGGAGAACGACCGCGCCGCGGCCTTCGGCATGGACGACATCCTGCTCTTCGGCCTGATCCCCACGGCCAAGAACCCCGGGGACTTCGAGGTGGTGGCCGACTCGCTGCAGGTCGAGCCCTATGCCTGCATGCTGCGCAAGGACGACCCCCAGTTCAAGCAGCTGGTCGATGGCGTGATCGGCGACATGATGAAGTCGGGCGCGTTCGCCAGGCTTTATGACAAGTGGTTCATGCAGCCCATTGCCCCGAGGAACGTGGCCCTGGGCCTGCCGATGAGCGAGCAATTGCAGAAAAACCTGCAGGACCTCAGCGACAAACCCGCTTTTTGATTTCGGATCGCAGCATGCAGCAGCAGCTTCAGCCCCCGCGCGCGGTGGGCATTCTCGGGGGCATGGGCCCGGCCGCAGGCGCGGATTTCGTGCGCCTGTTCGTGCAGGCCTGCACGGCGCACCTGCAGCAGCAGGGCCTGCCCGTGCATGACCAGGCCTATCCCGAGCACTGGCTGGTGCAGTTGCCCATGCCCGACCGCAGCGCCGCGCTGCGGGCGGACCCGCAGTCGCCCACGGGGCCGGCCCAGCACCTGCTGCAGGGCGTGGGCCGCATGGCGGCGCTGGGCGTGCGCAGCGTGGCCCTGGCCTGCAACACGGCCCATGCCTGGCATGGGCAGCTGCAGGCGCTTTTTCCGCAGCTGCATGTGCTGCACATTGCGCGCCAGGCCGCCCTGCACCTGCAGGCCGGCGGCGCGCAGCAGGCCATCGTGCTGGCCACGCAGGGCACCTATGACAGCGGCCTGTACGACGCGGCGCTGGCCGAGTGCGGCATCACCGCGCTGCAGCCCGATGCACAGGGCCGCGCGCGGCTCATGCAGGGCATCTACGACGGCGTCAAGCAGGGCGACATGGACCTGGCCGCGCGCTGCTTCGGCGAGGTGCTGGCGCCGCTGCTGCAGCGCCATGGCGATGTGCCCGTGATCATGGGCTGCACCGAGATCCCGCTGGCCCTGCCGCAGTCGCCGCTGGCGCGCGGTGCCGAGCTGGTGGACCCTGCCTGGATACTGGCCCAGGCCCTGGCCGGCGATGCCTATGGACAGGTCCGAGCTCCAGCGCATTAGTTTTTAAGGTGTTGCGCGCCATTCAATAACTGCCTAGGAACCTGGCGCGGCTCAACTCAGGGACACCGAGGAAGGGCCGCCCCGCACCGAGGGTGTCGTCCCCCTTCGGGGGGAAGGCGCGAAGCGACTCAGGGGGGGTCAATAAGTCTCCAGATGCAGCCGGCCTTCGCGCTTGAGGCGCGCGCCGACCTGTTCCCAGTCCAGTCCCGATTGCTGCGCCACGTCGCGCAGTGCCAGCACCACGCCTTCCTCCATGCTCTTGAGCCCGCAGACGTAGAAGTGCGCGTTGTCGTCGCGCAGCAGGGCCGCCAGGTCGGCCGCACGTTCGCGCAGCAGGTCCTGCACGTAGCGCCGGGGCTGGCCGGCCACGCGCGAGAAGGCCAGGTTGTTGTCGATGAAGTCGCGCGGCAGGCTTTGCAGCGGGCCGAAGTAGGGCAGCTCCTGCGGCGTGCGTGCGCCGAAGAACAGCATGAGCTTGCCGCCCTCGAACCTGCCGCTCTTGCGCAGCCGCCTGCGCCATTCGGTCATGGCGCGCATGGGGGCGCTGCCCGTGCCCGTGCAGATCATCACGATGTGCGAGCGGGGATGGTTGGGCATCAGGAACGACTGGCCGAACGGGCCTATGACCTGGACCCTGTCGCCGATGCGTGCGTCGCACAGGTAGTTGCTGGCCACGCCGCGCACGGGGCGGCCCTGGTGGTCCTGGGTGACGCGTTTCACGGTCAGCGCCAGGTTGTTGTAGCCGGGCCGCTCGCCATTGCGCGCACTGGCCACCGAGTACTGGCGCGCCACATGCGGGCGGCCCTGGGCATCGGTGCCGGGCGCGATGACGGCGATGGACTGGCCTTCGAGCACGGGGAACGGCTGGCTGCCGAAGTCCAGCACGATGTGGTGGGTCTCGCTGTCGAATCCCGCCTCCGTGCAGTTGAGGTTGCCGACCACGGTGGCCGTGACGGGGCTCCTGGGGCCATGCAGGTTGGTGTACGGATGGGCGGCCGACCAGGGCGGCACGGTGGCGCCGTAGCTGGCGCTGCGCAACACCTGGGTATCGGCCTGGTCGTCGGGCCGGGCCGCATCCGCACCGCGCGTGGCGGCCGCCGCGATCACGGCCTGGGCCTGGCTCAGGTCCTCGGCGGCGGGCGCGTCCGCTGCGTCCTGTGCCTGGGTCCGTTCCTGAACCAGTGCCTGGACCAGCGTCTCAGGCGGCAGTTCCTCGGGCAGCTCGTCCCAGAGCAGCTGCTCGGCCACGGGATAGGCGCTCGCCAGCGGCACCTTGCGCCAGTTGTCGATGGCGCCCGTGGGGCAGGGCGAGACGCAGTCCATGCAGCCGTTGCACTGCTCGGCCAGGACCACGTAGTTGCGGTCATCGTGCGTGATGGCGCCCACGGGGCAGGTGGCCTCGCAGGTGTTGCAGCGGATGCAGATCTCCGGGTCGATCAGGTGCTGCGTGAGGATGCCGTGTTCTACCAAGGCGACTGTCATGGGCGACTCCCTGCTGGCGCGGCGCTTCAGTTGAAGCGCACGTATTCGAAATCCACGGGCTGGCGGTTGATGCCCATGACCGGCGGCGCGATCCAGCCCGCGAACTGGCCCGGCTCCACGCAGCGGCCCATGAGCGAGGCGACGAAGGCGCGGTCGGCGTCCGAGGGCAGCCATTCGGCCTCGCGCATGCGCCATTCCTGCTCGCTGACCACGCGGCCGTCGGGGCTCATGCGCACGCCGGCCAGCGCGCCGATCTGGCGGTTGAAGGCCTTGTGCGGCACGGTGAGGCGGAAGTCGATGCCGGCCTTTTCCATGACCTTGTTCCAGCGGCCCACGCCCGCGTTGGAGTCCTTGATGTAGTCGTCGCGCAGCACCTCGTTGAGCGCGTTGAGCATGGGTACTTCCTTTTCCTGCAGCCTGCCGTCCACGACCTCCAGCACCTTGTAGTGCTGGTCGTGCAGGCGGTGGTCGTCCGCGCGCTTGCCTTCCTCGTAGCGGCCCTTGAGGCCGCTGCTGTAGAAGGTGGCGGCATTGCTGGACTGGTCGGCGCCGAACAGGTCGATGGTCACGCTGTAGTGGAAGTTCAGGTAGCGCTGCAGCGTGGGCAGGTCGATCACGCCGGCCGCGCGCAGGCGGCCCACGTCGTCGGTGCGCAGCTCGTTCATGACCTGGCAGGTGCGCTGCAGCACGCGCGAGACGCCGGACTCGCCCACGAACATGTGGTGGGCCTCCTCGGTCAGCATGAATTTGGTGGTGCGCGCCAGCGGGTCGAAGGCGCTCTCGGCCAGCGCGGCCAGCTGGAACTTGCCGTCGCGGTCGGTGAAGTAGGTGAACATGAAGAAGGACAGCCAGTCGGGCGTCTTCTCGTTGAAGGCGCCCAGGATGCGCGGGTTGTTCTCGTCGCCCGACTGGCGCTCCAGCAGGGCCTCGGCCTCCTCGCGGCCGTCGCGGCCGAAGTGCTTGTGCAGCAGGTAGACCATGGCCCACAGGTGGCGGCCTTCCTCCACGTTGACCTGGAACAGGTTGCGCAGGTCGTACATGGACGGCGCGGTCAGGCCCAGGTGGCGCTGCTGCTCCACCGAGGCGGGCTCGGTATCGCCCTGGGTGACGATGATGCGGCGCAGGTTGGCGCGGTGCTCGCCGGGCACGTCCTGCCAGGCCTTCTCGCCCGCGTGGTCGCCGAAGTGCACCTTGCGGTCGGCCTCGGCCGGGTTCAGGAAGATGCCCCAGCGGTAGTCGCGCATCTTCACGTGGCCGAACTGGGCCCAGCCCTGGGGGTCCACGCTGATGGCGGTGCGCAGGTAGACGTCGTAGTCGGTGGAGCCTTCGGGGCCCACGTCGCCCCACCAGTTCAGGAAGTTGGGCTGCCAGCTCTCCAGCGCGCGCTGCAGGGTGCGGTCTTCGCCGAGGTTGACGTTGTTGGGGATCTTCTCGCTGTAGTTGATGGCGCTCATGGTGGGGTCTCCGTGGATGTTTCGGGGCGTGCCTGCGGTCAGACGCGGTTGAAGTCGAAGCCGGCCTTCTGGCCCGTGCCGTAGAGCTTGAGAGCGCCCTTGTCGCCCACGGCATTGGGGCGGTTGAAGATCCAGTTCTGCCAGGCCGACAGGCGCCCGAAGATGCGCGTGACCATGTTCTCGCGGCTGGCAAAGCGCAGGTTGGCCTCCAGGCCCGTGAGCGCATCGGGCGACATGGCGGCGCGCTCTTCCATGGCGATGCGGATCTCGTCGTCCCAGTCGATGTCGTCGGGCGCGGCCGTGACCAGGCCCAAGGCCAGGGCCTGGTCGCCGTCCAGCGCGCGGCCCGTGGCGGCGCGCGCGGCCTCCAGCGGCGCGGCCTCCTCGTAGAAGCGGCGCTGCAGGCGCGACTGGTCGTTGACCAGGGGCAGCAGGCCGAAATTGAATTCGTCCAGCTGGATGCGCGGGGCGCGCTCGGTGTCATCGGGCAGCACCAGCATGTAGGCGCGGTCGGCCGCGAAGGCCAGCTCGGCCAGCATGCCCACGAAGCAGGAGCCGGGCTCGATCAGCGCGAACAGCGTGCGCGAGGACACATCGAGCCGCGCAAAGCTGCGGCGCAGCAGGCCCAGCGTCTCGCGCGCCAGCCAGTGGTCCTGGTGGGCCAGCAGGGCGGCGTCTGCGGCCAGCACGGCGGCGGCATCGCCTTCGGTCTTGAGCAGCCAGGTGCCCACGTCCAGCTCGTTGGTGCGCAGGTGCAGGATGGCGTCGTCCAGCTCGCGGCCCATGGCCAGCGGCCACCAGGCGTCGCCGGCCTGCTCGATGGCTTCGAGGGTGGCAGGCTGCGGGCCTTGCCCAAGCGTGGGCGCCTTCACGGTCAGCGTGGCGCTGCGGCGCGCGCGGTCGATCTGCACGCTGACATGGCGGTAGTGCAGCGCGTCGTCCGTGGCCTCGCGCTCCAGGCGCGTGAGCGTGATGCCCTGCGCGCTGGCGGGGCGCGTGCTGCCCTCGGCCAGGCGCTGCGCGCGCTGGGCCACCACGGCGTCGAACTGCGCGGGCTTGGCCACGGCATCGACCAGGCGCCAGTCCACGGCGCGCTGGCCGCGCACGCCTTCCACGCTGGTGCAGAAGATGTCGGCCAGGTCATGGCGCACATGGCGCTTGTCGGTCACGCGCGTGAGGCCGCCCGTGCCGGGCAGCACGCCCAGCAGCGGCACCTCGGGCAGGGAGACGGAGGAGGAGCGGTCGTCGATCAGCACGATGTCGTCGCAGGCCAGGGCCAGCTCGTAGCCGCCGCCCGCGCAGGCGCCATTGACGGCGGCCAGGAACTTCAGGCCCGAATGGCGCGAGCTGTCCTCGATGCCGTTGCGCGTCTCGTTCGTGAACTTGCAGAAGTTCACCTTCCAGGCATGGCTGGACACGCCCAGCATGAAGATGTTGGCGCCCGAGCAGAAGATGCGGTCGCGCCCGCTGGTGACGATGACGGTGCGCACCTGCGGATGCTCGAAGCGGATGCGGTTGAGCGCGTCGTGCAGCTCGATGTCCACGCCCAGGTCGTAGCTGTTGAGCTTGAGCTTGTAGCCGGGCCGTATGCCGCCGTCCTCGGCGATGTTCAGCTGCATGCGGGCGATGGCGCCCTCGACGGTGAACGACCAGTGGCGGTACTGGGCGGGCTCGGTGCGGTAATCGACAGTGGGGCTGGACGGGTGCATGGACGGCCTCTTGGATGAAAAATAGTGCAGTCGCAGATACGGTGCAGGCACAATTATGCAGTTTCATCCCAAAAATGCACGCAGCAACACGCACGATAGTGCGTGTTTTGGCCATATCCAGGGTAAACACCAGCCAGCACAGGCGAAAAAAATCCAGGCCTGGGGCCTGGATGCCGTGGGTTGCTGCCGCCGTCTCAGCGTGCGGGCAGGAACAGTGCCTTCAACTGATCGAAGCTCTGCTCCAGCGTCTGCCCGCTGGTATCCACCACGTGGTCGGCCTTGGCGTAGAAGCCGGCGCGGCCTTCGAGGATGCTGCGCAGATCGTCCATGGCCTCGGGATTGGCGGCCATGGGGCGGGTATCGCCCTGGGCCACGACGCGGGCCATGTGCTCCTCGGGCTGGGCCTTGAGCCAGACCGTGGTGCAGTGCGACAGCAGCTCGTTGAAGGTGGCCGGGTCGGAGACGATGCCGCCCGGCGTGGCGATGACCACGTCGCTATAGATCTGCACGGCCTCCTCCAGCGCGCGGCGCTCGTAGCGGCGGTAGGCGTTGGCACCGTACAGGTCGTGGATGGCGCGCACGCTGCAGCCCGCAATGCGCTCGATTTCCTGGTTGAGTTCGAGAAAGGGCACGCCCAGCTGCTCGGCCAGCATGCGGCCCAGCGTGGACTTGCCTGCGCCGCGCAGGCCGATCAGGGCGATGCGCGTGTGGCGCTGGCGGTCGCTGGGCGCCGTGCCCAGCAGCTCGCCTGCGGCCAGGCGCACGCGGCGCAGATCCTCTTCATCGCGGCCTTCCAGCAGTTCGCGGATCAGCAGCCATTCGGCGCTGGTGGTGGTCACGTCGCCCAGCAGCTCGGCCATGGAGCATTGCAGGGCCTGTGCAATATGGTGCAGGACCAGCACCGACACATTGCCCGTGCCGTATTCGAGGTTGGCCAGGTGGCGCTCCGAGACATCGGCCGCCGCCGCCAGGGCGCGCCGCGTCATGCCCCGGCGCGAGCGCAGGCTGCGCACACGCTCGCCCAGCGCCTGCAGCACCTGGTTCCTGGGGGCTTCTGAGAGGGAATCCGCCGCCCCGGCGGACTGGGCTGCCGTCTCGAACTGGTCCATAGAGTTTCCTTGAAGAGGGCGTGAATGATAAACAGTCGGGGTTAACACCAGCCATGCAATATAGTGCTTGACGCTCGGTGGTGTTCTAACTATCTTTCTGATGCACGCACAATATTGCATGTTGTGCGGAAGATCACAAGTCGGGCCAGATGCCCGATGTCGAAGGAGACCCCGATGATCGACTTCACCCAGCCCTTCAATTTCGCCGCGCACCTGTTCGCGCTCAATGAGGGGCGGCCCGGCAAGATCGCCTACATCGACGACCACGGCACGCTGAGCTACGGCCAGCTGCAGCAACAGGCGCAGCGCATGGCCAGCGGCCTGCTGGCGGCGGGCATCCACCGCGAGGAGCGCGTGCTGCTGCTCATGCACGACCGCCATGAATGGGCCGTGGCCTTTCTGGGCGCGCTGTATGCTGGTGTGGTGCCGGTGGCGGTGAACACCTTGCTCACGGCCGACGACTACGCCTACATGCTGGGCCACAGCCGCGCCCAGGCCGTGCTGACCTGCGATGCACTGCTGCCCCTGCTGCGCCAGGCGCTGGACCGGGCGCCCAACGAGGTGCGCCATGTCTGGGTGGCTGGCGACGAAGCGGCGGCGCGCGCCGCAGGCTTTGCGCCGCTGCAGCCCTGGCTGGCGGCGCAGCCGCCGCTGCCCGCACCGGCGCCCACGCTGGGCGATGACCCGGGCTTCTGGCTGTATTCCTCGGGCTCCACGGGCAAGCCCAAGGGCGCGGTCCACACGCATGCCAATCCGTACTGGACGGCGCAGCTGTATGGCACGCCGGTGCTGGGCCTGGGCGAGGGCGACATCTGCTTTTCCGCCGCCAAGCTCTACTTCGCCTACGGCCTGGGCAATGCCCTGAGCTTTCCGCTGAGCGTGGGCGCCACCGTGCTGCTGATGGCCGAGCGGCCCACACCCGAGGCCACCTTTGCGCGCTGGGTGCAGCACCGGCCCACGGTGTTCTTCGGCGCGCCCACGGGCTTTGCGGGCATGCTGGCCTCGCCGCTGCTGCCCGCACGCGAGCAGGTCAGCCTGCGCATGTGTTCCTCGGCCGGCGAGGC
Organism: Delftia sp. JD2; assembly: GCF_001682645.1. Classification (NCBI taxonomy): domain Bacteria; kingdom Pseudomonadati; phylum Pseudomonadota; class Betaproteobacteria; order Burkholderiales; family Comamonadaceae; genus Delftia; species Delftia sp. JD2. The sequence continues at coordinate 112,154 of NZ_LFJT01000001.1, read as the reverse complement.
GCTGCCGGCCGAGATCGCCCAGCGCTTCAAGGCGCATTTCGGCGCCGACATCGTGGACGGCATCGGCTCCACCGAGATGCTGCACATCTTCCTGTCCAACCGGCCCGACGACATCCGCTACGGCACCACGGGCAAGCCCGTGGACGGCTACCGCGTGGAGCTGCGCGGCGAGGACGGCCGCCCCGTGGCCGATGGCGAGGTGGGCGACCTGTTCATCCAGGGCCCCAGCGCCGCCCTCATGTACTGGGGCAACCGCGACAAAACGCGCGAGACCTTCCAGGGCGGCTGGCTCAAGAGCGGCGACAAGTACGTGCGCGACGCCGATGGCTACTACACCTATGCCGGGCGCAGCGACGACATGCTCAAGGTCAGCGGCATCTATGTCTCGCCCTTCGAGGTCGAGGCCACGCTGATGCAGCACCCGGCCGTGCTGGAGGCCGCCGTGATCGGCAAGACCGACGCCGACGGCCTGCTCAAGACCAAGTCCTTCGTCGTGCTCAAGGACGGCTGCAGCGCCACCGAGGCCGAGCTCAAGGCCTTCGTGAAGCAGCGCCTGGCCGCCTACAAGTACCCGCGCTTCATCGAGTTCGTGGACGAACTTCCCAAGACCGCCACCGGAAAGATCCAGCGTTTCAGGCTCCGAGAGCGCGAGGCCAGTACACCCCCTGAGCCGCTACGCGGCTTCCCCCTCTCTACTCGCTGAGCGAGGGAGGGGGACGACACCCTCGGTGCGGGGCGGCCCTTCCTCGGTGTCCCTCGCTTTGGGACGCGCCAGTTTCAAGGGGCGTGGCAGTGCCATGGAGAACCGAAATGAATTGTGTGAGCAAGACCCGCAAAGCAAGACCCATCCACCACAAGGAGACACGCATGAACACCGATCGCAAACACTGGGCCGTCCTCGCCCTGACGGCCTCCCTGTCCTGCGGCGCATATGCGCAGGACAGGATCAAGGTCGGCTTCATGCTGCCTTACAGCGGCACCTATGCGGCGCTGGGCTCGGCCATAGAAAACGGCTTTCGCATGTTCGTGAACGAGCAGGGCGGCAGGCTGGGCGGGCGCGAGATCGAGTTCTTCAAGGTCGATGACGAGTCCGATCCGGCCAAGGCCACGGACAACGTCAACCGCCTGATCAAGCGCGACAAGGTCGATGTGCTGGTGGGCACCGTGCATTCGGGCGTGGCCATGGCCATGGCGCGCGCGGCCAAGGAAAGCGGCACCGTGCTCATCGTGCCCAATGCGGGCGCCGATGCGGTCACGGGCGCCATGTGCGCGCCCAACATCTTCCGTTCGTCCTTCTCCAACTGGCAGTCCTCCTATCCCATGGGCGTGGTGGCGGCCAGGCAGGAAGGCAGGAAAACCGCCATGACCATCACCTGGAAATACGCGGCCGGCGAGGAGATGACCAATGCCTTCAAGGAAGGCTTCGAGAAGGAGGGCGGCAAGGTCAGCAAGCAGCTCACCGTGCCCTTTCCCAACGTGGAGTTCCAGGCCCTGCTGACCGAGATCGCGGCGGCCAGGCCCGATGCGGTGTTTGCCTTCTTCGCGGGCGCGGGCGCCGTCAAGTTCGTCAAGGACTACCACGCGGCCGGCCTGCACAAGACCATCCCGCTGTACGGCTCGGGCTTTCTGACCGACGGCACGCTGGAGGCCCAGGGCGAGGCCGCCCAGGGCGTGCTGACCACGCTGCACTACGCCGACGAGCTGGGCACGGAGCGCGACCGGCGCTTTCGCTCCGCCTATGCCCAGGCCTACAAGCTGATGCCCGATGTGTATGCCGTGCAGGGCTACGACGCCGCCCAGATGCTGGGCGTGGGCCTGAAGGCGGCGGGCGGCGACATCGCGAAGAAGGCCGAGTTCCGCCAGGCCATCGAGAAGGCCACCATCCCCAGCCCGCGCGGCGACTTCACCATCAGCAAGTCGCACAACCCCGTGCAGGACATGTACCTGCGCAAGGTCGTGGGCAAGGAGAACCAGCGCATGGGCGTGGCCATCAAGGCCCTGGGCGATACGGGCCGCGGCTGCCGCATGTGAGGCGCGGGGTGCACTCATACGGACGAATACGCACGCATACGGACATCGCCATGGACCTTGCCACCTTTCTCGTGCAGTGCCTGAACGCCGTCCAGTACGGGCTGCTGCTGTTCCTGCTGGCCTCGGGCCTGACGCTGATCTTCGGGATCATGGGCGTGATCAACCTGGCCCATGGCAGCTTCTACATGATCGGCGCCTACATGGCCTTTGCGCTGTCCCCGCTGCTGGGCCAGCACTTCATCACCATGCTGCTGGCGGGCGTGGCGCTGACCGTGGTGCTGGGCTATGCGCTGGAGTGGGCCTTCTTCAGCTACCTCTACGAGCGCGAGCACCTGCAGCAGGTGCTGATGACCTTCGGGCTGATCCTGGTGTTCGAGGAGCTGCGCTCGCTGCTGGCGGGCAATGACGTGCATGGCGTGCCGCTGCCCAGCTGGCTGTCGGGCAGCTTCTCGCTGGGCGGGCTCATGAGCTATCCGTGGTACCGGCTGTTCGCCTCGGGCGTGTGCCTGCTGGTGGCGCTGGCGCTGTACTGGGTGGTCAACCGCACGCGCCTGGGAATGATGGTGCGCGCGGGCGCCAGCAACCGCGACATGGTGCGCGGCCTGGGCATCGACGTGAAGCGCCTGTACCGCATCGTCTTCGCCATCGGCGTGGCGCTGGCGGCACTGGCGGGCATGATCGCCGCGCCCATGAGTTCGGTCTATCCGGGCATGGGCGGCAACGTGCTCATCATCTGCTTCGTGGTGGTGGTGATCGGCGGCATCGGCTCGATCACGGGCGCGCTGCTGGCCTCGCTGCTGGTGGGCTTTGTCGATACCTTCGGCAAGCTGTTCTTCCAGGAGCTCAGCGGCATGAGCGTCTACCTGCTGATGGCGGTGGTGCTGGTGTGGCGGCCCCAGGGCCTGATGGGGCAAAGGAGCTGAACAATGGCCGTATCCAATCCTTCTCCGGCCCTGCTGGCGGCCGCCGTGCAGCCCCTGCAGCCTGTGCAGCCCGTAGAGATGCAGCAGCGCGCCTGCCGATGGCAGGCCTGCGCCGTGCCGCTGGCCTGCGTGGCGCTGCTGGCGCTGGCCGGCCCCTGGTGGTCGGACTATCTGTCGGGCCTGGTGGTCAAGACCATGATCCTGGCCATCTTCGCGCTCAGCCTGCAGCTGCTGGTGGGCGGCACGGGCCTGGTGAGCCTGGGGCATGCGGCCTTCATGGGCCTGGGCGCCTATGCCGCCGTGCTGTCCGCAGGCAACGAGGGCGGCAGCCTGCCGGCCATGCTGGGCTGGGCGCTGCTGGCCTCGGGCGGCTATGCGCTGCTGGTGGGCCTGCTGAGCCTGCGCACGCGCGGCATCTACTTCATCATGGTGACGCTGGCCTTCGCACAGATGGCCTACTTCGTGGTCCACGACACGGGCATCGGCGGCGGCAGCGACGGCATCTACCTGATGGCCCGGCCCGCGCTGGGCGCCATCGACATGGAAATCCCGCGCGTGCAGTACTACGTGGTGCTGGCCGCCCTGGTGCTGGTCTATGCCTTCCTGGCCCGGCTGCGCCAGTCGCGCTTTGGCGCGGCGCTGGCGGGCATACGCGTCAACGAACAGCGCATGCGTGCGGCCGGCTTCACCACCTACGGGTACAAGCTCACGGCCTTCGTGCTGGCCGGCATGCTGGCCGGCGTGGCAGGCTTTCTGCTGGCGGTGCGCGATGCCGTGGTCAACCCCGAGCTGCTGTCCTGGCACCACTCGGGTGAGGTGCTGCTGATGGTCATCCTCGGCGGCCTGGGCTCGCTGCGCGGCGCCGTGCTGGGCACGGTGGCCTTCGTCGCGCTCAAGGAGGTGCTGTCCACGCATGCCATCGTCGGCCCCATGGCCGACCACTGGCAGCTGAGCCTGGGCCTGACCATCATCGTGCTCGTGGCCCTGCTGCCGAAAGGACTGATGGGGCTGATCGGGCTGGCGGGCCTTGCACGGCAACGCGCTGGAGTGCACAACGAGGTCCACCACAAGGAGGCCGGACATGGCTGATGCGGCACTGCTTTCGGTGCGCGGCCTCACGCGCCGCTTCGGCGGGCTCACGGCCGTGGGCGGCGTGGACCTGGACCTGCATGAGGGCGAGGTCCATGCCGTGATCGGCACCAACGGCGCGGGCAAGTCCACCCTGGTCAACATGCTCTCGGGCGAACTGGCGGCCAGCGCGGGGCGCATTGCGCTCGCCGGCCAGGACGTCACGCGCATGCCCCAGCCCCGGCGTGCGCGTGCCGGCGTGGGCCGCAGCTACCAGCGCACCACCATCTTTCCCGAGTTCTCGGCGCTGGAGAACTGCCGGCTCGCGGCCCAGGCGCAAATGGCGCTCAGGCCCTGGCAGCTGGGCCTGTCCGCACAGCGCTGCGCGGCCAGCCTGCGCCAGGCCCATGCGGCCCTGGAGCGTGCGGGCCTGGCCGGGCAGGCCCAGTCCGTGGCCGGCACGCTGAGCCATGGCGCCAAGCGCCAGCTGGAAGTGGCCATGTGCCTGGCCACCGGCCCGCGCGTGCTGCTGCTGGACGAACCGCTGGCCGGCATGGGCGCCGAGGAGACCGAGCGCATGCTGGCCCTGCTGCAGGAGCTCAAGCGCGGCCATGCGGTACTGCTGGTCGAGCACGACATGGACGCCGTGTTCCGCATCGCCGACCGCATCACCGTGATGGTCAACGGCAGCGTGGTGGCCACGGGCACGCCCGCGCAGATCCGTGTCGATCCCGTGGTCCGTACTGCCTATCTCGGAGAAGACGATGACTGAGCCCATGTTCGCCATCGACGAGCTGCATACCTACTACGGCGACAGCCACATCCTGCAGGGCGTGAGCCTGGCGCTGGGCGCGGGCCAGGCCGTGGGCCTGCTGGGGCGCAACGGCATGGGCAAGACCACGCTGATCCGCACGCTCATGGGCTATGTGCCGGCACGCTCCGGCCGCCTGCGCGCCGATGGCCGCGACTGCACGGGCGCGCCGCCCGAACGCATGGCGCGGCTGGGCATTGGCTATGTGCCAGAGGGGCGCGGCATCTTCCCCAACCTCAGCGTGCGCGAGAACCTGGTCATGAGCGCCCGCCCCGGCCTGCAGGGCGAGCGCCACTGGACGCTGGAGCGCGTGCTCGACACCTTCCCCCGGCTCGCGGAGCGCCTGGCCAATGGCGGCGACCAGCTCTCTGGCGGCGAGCAGCAGATGCTGTCCATAGGCCGCGCGCTGATGACGCACCCGCGCCTGCTCATCCTCGACGAAGCCACCGAAGGCCTGGCCCCCCTGGTCGTCGCCGAAATCTGGCGCGTGATCGCCGCCATCCGCAGCACCGGCATCTCCACCCTGATCGTGGACCGCGACTACAAAAAGGTCCTGGCCCACACCGACCGCGCCGTGGTCATGGCCAAGGGCCGGCTGGCGCTGCAGGCCGACTCGCGGGAGCTGCTGGCGCAGCCGGAGCGCCTGTCGGAGTTGCTGGGGGTTTGATCAGGGCTGGGCCGCCACCGGCGGCTGCGCCGCGAGCTTGACGTTCTGCGCATGCGTGGGCGGCAGCAGCGCCATGGTCAGGCTGCAGGTGCAGGTCAGGCGGCCGGTTTCGTCGTGCAGTTCGATGGCCCAGACATGGGTGGTCTGGCCCAGGTGCACGGGGCGGGCCGTGCCCGTGACCCAGCCCTGGCGCGCGGCGCGCACATGGTTGGCCGAGACGTTCAGGCCCACGCTGCGCCAGCCTTCCGGGATGGAGCAGGCCGCCGCCACCGAGCCCAGGGTTTCGGCCAGCACCACGTTCACGCCGCCGTGCAGGATGCCGTAGGGTTGGCAGGTGCGCTGGTCCACGTGCACGCGGCCGCGCAGGAAGTCGTCACCGATCTCGGTGAACTCGATGCCCAGGTGCGAGACGGCCGTGTCGGCGCTCAGCGAGGTGATGTCTTCAAGGGTGAAGCTGCGCTTCCAGATCGGCATGGGAGAAGTCCTGTGGGTGCAACGAAAAAGACGGCCCCGCGGGCCGTCCTTGCATGCTACGCCAGTCCAGGCAGCCATGCCGATGGCTGCCTGTAGCCCAGGAGACTGCGCGCTGGCGCGCTTGTGCGGGTCAGGCGCGCATGTCGCCCGTTTCGACAAAGCGCTGGTGCCAGCTCAGCGCTTCGCCCAGGATGTGGGGCGTGTGCAGCGCGCCCTGGCGCTGGGCGCGGTCGAAGTAGTCCTGCAGCTGGGGGCGGAAGTCGGGATGGGCGCAGCGGTCGATGATGACCTGGGCGCGCTTGCGCGGCGACAGGCCGCGCAGGTCGGCCAGGCCCTGCTCGGTGACGATGATCTGCGTGTCGTGCTCGGTATGGTCCACGTGCGAGCACATGGGCACGATGCAGCTGATCTTGCCGCCCTTGGCCACCGAGGGCGTGACGAAGAAGGACAGGTAACCGTTGCGCGCGAAATCGCCCGAGCCGCCGATGCCGTTCATCATCCCCGTGCCCATGACGTGGGTGGAGTTGATGTTGCCGTAGATGTCGGCCTCGATCATGGAGTTCATGGCGATCACGCCCAGCCGGCGCACCAGCTCGGGGTGGTTGCTGATCTCCTGGGGGCGCAGGATGATGCGCTCGCGGTAGAAGTCGATGTTCTCCTCGAAGTCCCTGTAGGCGCTGCCGGACAGCGAGATCGAGGTGGCCGAGGCGCGGCTCATCTTGCCCGCGCGCAGCAGGTCCAGCATGCCGTCCTGCAGCACCTCGGTGAAGCCCAGCAGGTTCTCGAACGGACCCGTCAGCAGGCCGGCCAGCACGGCGTTGGCCACGTTGCCCACGCCCGACTGGATGGGCAGCATCTCCTTGGGCAGGCGGCCCATCTTCATCTCGTGCGCGAGGAAGTCGATGATGGACGCGGCGATCAGGTTGGAGTTGGCGTCGGGCTGGGCGAAGACGTTGTCGCGGTCGCCCTTGTGGGTCTCGACCACGGCGACCACCTTGGCCGGGTCCACGCGCAGATAGGGCTCGCCGATGCGGTCATCGGCATGGGTCAGGGCAATGGGCACGCGGCGCGGCGGGATGGCCGTGCCGTAGTAGATGTCGTGCATGCCTTCCATCTTGCCCGGCGGCTTGGTGTTGACCTCCAGGATCACCTTGTCGGCGATCTCCAGCCAGGTCTTGTTGTTGCCCACCGCGGTGGAGGGGATGAGGCGTCCGTCCTCGGTCACGCCCAGCACCTCGACCACGGCCACGCTCATGGGGCCCAGGAAGCCGAACCACGCATGCTGGGCCACGTGGGACAGGTGCATGTCGATGAAGTCGATCTCGCCGGCATTGATCCTGGCGCGGCAGGTCGGGTCGGTGTTGAAGGGCAGGCGCTGGCCCAGTGCGCCGGCCTCGGCCAGGGCGCCGTCCATCTCGGCGGCCGTGGAGGCGCCGGTCCAGACATTGATCTTGTAGGGCCGGCCGGCCGCGTGTTCGCTCTTGGCGTGCTGGGCGATGGCCTGGGGCAGGGCCTTGGGGTAGCCCGCGCCCGTGAATCCGCTCATGCCGACGTTGACGCCGTGGGGGATCAGGGCGGCGGCCTGCTCGGCCGTCATGGTGCGCGAAAGGAATTCTGGGAAACGTACGCGGTCTGCGAGGGACATCTATGGCTCCGGCTGACGGCTCGCGCCAGCCGGCAGGGTGCCGCAGCGCTGGCTTGCAAGCCTAAAAAAAACCGCCCCATGCAAGAACGCAAGGGCGGTATATCTCCGGAAACCGATGGTAGCAGCGCTGGCAGCGGCCCTCGGGTTTCCCCGTAAAGGCCCTGCCGCGCAGTCAAAGGCTCAAAGAATGTTTGCGTGCGCTCACATTCAATGGATCAGTGGCTGATCGTCGCGTGCGTGATCCAGCAGCGCGTACAGGATGATGGCGCCGAAAGTCGCGGTCCCGATGCCGCCCAGCGCGAAGTCGCCGAACTTGAGCGTGAAGTCGCCCGTGCCCAGGATCAGGGTGATGGCCGCCACGATCAGGTTCTTGTTCTGCGAGAAGTCCACGCGGTTGTCCACCCAGATCTTGGCGCCGGCCACGGCGATCAGGCCGAACACCACGATGGACACGCCGCCCATCACGGGCAGCGGGATCGCCTGGATCAGCGCGCCGAACTTGGGCGAGAAGCCCAGCAGCACGGCCAGGACGGCGGCCACGAAGAACACGGCCGTCGAGTAGATGCGCGTGGCGGCCATCACGCCGATGTTCTCGGCATAGGTGGTCACGCCGGTACCGCCGGCCGCGCCGCTGACCATGGTGGCCACGCCGTCGCCGATGAAGGCCCGGCCCATGTACTGGTCCAGGTTCTTGCCGGTCATGGCGGTCACGGCCTTGATGTGGCCCAGGTTCTCGGCCACCAGGATGATGACCACGGGCACGATGAGCACCATGGCCGGGCCGCTGAACACGGGCGCGTGGAACTGGGGCAGGCCGAACCAGGCGGCGTTGATCACGCCCGACAGGTCCACGGGCTTGCCCATGCCCAGCACATTGGTGAACAGGCCGTACAGCAGGCTGGCGGCGATCAGGCCCACCAGGATCAGCAGGCGCTGCACCATGCCGCGCGTGAACACGGCCACCAGGCCCACGCAGACGAAGGTCAGGGCCTGCATCCACGACTCGAAGTTGTTGGCCGCCATGTTCTTGACGGGTATGGCCGCCAGGTTCAGCCCGATCACGGCCACCACGGCGCCCGTGACCACGGGCGGCATGAAGCGCTCGATCCAGCGCGTGCCCACCATCTGCACCACCAGGCCGATCAGCGCATAGACCGCGCCGCAGGCAATGATGCCGCCCAGCGCCACGCCGATGTTGCCGTTGGCGCCCTTGCCGCCATAGGCCGTGGCTGCGATCACCACGCCGATGAAGGCAAAGGACGAGCCCAGGTAGCTGGGCACCTTGCCGCCCGTGATCAGGAAGAAGATCAGCGTGCCGATGCCGCTCATGAGCACGGCCACGTTGGGGTCGAACCCCATGAGGATGGGCGCCAGCACGGTGGAGCCGAACATGGCGATCACGTGCTGTATGCCCATCAGCCCGGTCTGTGGCCAGGGCAGGCGCTCATCGGGGCCGATCACGCCTCCCCGTTGCAGCTGGTTGGCGGATTTTTCCGTCCATTGGAAAAGGCCCATGTGGCATCGCTCCTTGTAAAAAATTGGCGCGATATTAGAGGCATTTGTTTTCTGGCAGGTGGGGTGGAGCGGAAATTTTTTCCCAGTGTTTGTGCGCAGATACGCGATCCGGCCCGCAGACTTTGTCGCCCAGGTGCCAGGCTAGTGGCTTTCCCGTCTGGGCTCGCGGGCAGCGCGCGCGTACCGTGGCCGGTCATGAGCCATACCCCTGCCTTCATCCCCCAGATCCGCCTGTACCAGGACTGGCTGCGCGAGCGCCACGGCCTGCAGTTCGACAGCTACGACGCCCTGTGGCGCTGGTCGGTGACCGACCTGGACGCCTTCTGGCAAAGCATCTGGGACTACAACGCGCTGCAGTCGCCCACGCCGCACACGGCCGTGCTGGAGCGCAACACCATGCCCGGCGCCCAGTGGTTCCCGGGTGCCCAGATCAACTACACGCGCCAGGCGCTGCGCCATGTGGATGCCGCCCATGCGGCCGGCATGCCCGCCGTGGTCAGCCGCAACGAGACGGGCCGCCACCGCGAACTGTCCTGGCCCGAGCTGCGCCGGCAGGTCGCCGCCCTGGCCCTGCACCTGAAGGCCCAGGGCGTGGGCCGCGGCGACCGCGTGGCCGCCTACCTGCCCAACATTCCCGAGGCCATGGTCGCCCTGCTGGCCACGGCCAGCCTGGGCGCCGTCTGGAGCATCTGCGCGCCCGACATGGGCACCAACGCGGTGCTGGATCGCTTTCGCCAGATCGCGCCCAAGGCGCTGATCGCCGTCGATGGCGTGCACTACGCCGGGCGCGATATCGACCGCATGGCCGTGCTGGCCGAGCTGCGCGCAGGCCTGCCCAGCGTGGAGCATGTGGTCCTTGTGCCCAACCTGGATCTGCAGGCGAGGCTGGCCGATGCCGCCGACTACGTGCAGGTCACGGCCCGCGACGACGCGGCCACGGCGGCCTTCGAACCCGAATGGCTGCCCTTCGACCACCCGCTGTGGATCGTCTACTCCAGCGGCACCACCGGCCTGCCCAAGCCCATCGTCCACGGCCATGGCGGCATGGTGCTGGTGGCCCTGCAGCTCAAGGCCCTGCACAACGACGTGGGCTGCAGCTACCACCCCAACAGCTGGGGCGAGCGCTACCACTGGTACAGCTCCACGGGCTGGGTGATGTGGAACGCCCAGGTCTCGGGCCTGCTGGGCGGCACCACCTGCGTGATCTTCGACGGCAGCCCCGGCGGCAGCAAGGACAGGCCCGACTGGGGCGTGCTGTGGCGCTTCGCGGCCGAGACCGGCGTGACCAGCTTCGGCTCGGGCGCGGCCTTCTACGCCAACTGCATGAAGGCCGGCGTGGACCTGGCCCAGTGCGGCGACCTGTCGCGCATCCGCAGCCTGGGCACCACAGGCTCGCCGCTGTCGCCGGAGGTGCAAAGCTGGGGCACGGCGCAGTTCGCAGGCATGGGGCGGCCTGACATCTGGTGGAACAACATCTCGGGGGGCACCGACTTCGCGGGCGCCTTCATCGGCGGCCACCGCGAGCTGCCCCAGCAGCCGGGCATCATGCAGTGCCGCCAGCTGGGCGCGGCCGTCGAGGCCTGGAACGAGCAGGGCCAGCCCGTCATCGACGAGGTGGGCGAGCTGGTCTGCACCCAGCCCATCCCCTCCATGCCGCTGTACCTGTGGGGCGATGCGGACGGCAAGCGCTACCTGTCCAGCTACTTCGACATGTACCCGGCCGGCCATGGCCGCGCGCCCGGCGGCGGCGACGGCCCCGCCGCCATGGGCCCGGTCTGGCGCCACGGCGACTGGATACGCATCCTCCCGGAGGGCGGCTGCATCATCTACGGCCGCAGCGACGCCACCATCAACCGCCACGGCCTGCGCATGGGCACCAGCGAGATCTACAGCGCCGTCGAGGCCCTGCCCGAAGTGCTGGACTCCATGGTCGTGGACCTCGAATACCTGGGCCGCGAAAGCTACATGCCGCTGTTCGTGGTGCTGCGCCCGGGCGTGGATCTGGACGACGCCCTGCGCGCCCGCCTGCAGGGCGCCATCCGCCAGGCCCTGTCGCCGCGCTTCGTGCCCGACGAGATCGTGCAGGTGGCCGAGATCCCGCGCACGCTCAGCGGCAAGAAGCAGGAGCTGCCCATCAAGAAGCTGATGCTGGGCCAGCCGCTGGACAAGGTGGTCAACAAGGAGGCCATGGCCAACCCGGGCTGCCTGGACTGGTATGTGGGCTTTGCGGCGCAGCATGCCAAGGCACAGGCCGCCTGATATTCAAACGGTATCAGTGGCTCGGTTTTTAATATTGGACTGCGACAGACCGGCTGCCTAGAGTGGGGTCCAACCATGGAGCCCTGCAATGAGCGTGCTTGATTCCCTTGCCCTGACCCGCATCCCCGCCGAGGACGAAGCCCTGCGCGCCGAGGTGCGCGCCTTCCTCGCCCAGGCCATAAGCGGCCTGCCGCCCCATGTGCGTGCGCGCTCCTGGGGCGGCTACAGCGCCGAACTGAGCCGGCAGCTGGGCGAAAAGGGCTGGATAGGCGTCACCCTGCCGCGCGAGTACGGCGGCGGCGGGCGCAGCGCCTTCACGCGCTACGTGCTGGTGGAGGAATACCTGGCCTGCGGCGCGCCCGTGGGCTCGCACTGGATTGCCGACCGCCAGAGCGGCCCGCTGATCCTCAAGTACGGCACCGAGGCGCAAAAGCGGTTCTACCTGCCGCGCATCTGCCGGGGCGAGGCCTTCTTTTGCATCGGCATGAGCGAGCCCGGCGCGGGCTCGGACCTGGCCAGCGTGAAGACGCGCGCCGTACCGAACGGCAAGGGCTTCGTGCTCAACGGCCAGAAGATCTGGACCACCAACGCCCACCACTGCCACTACATGATCGCCCTGGTGCGCACCTCGGGCGAGGCGGGTGACCGGCACAAGGGCCTGTCCCAGGTCATCGTGGACCTGTCGCTGCCGGGCGTGACCGTGCGGCCCATCACCGACCTCTCGGGCGACAGCCATTTCTGCGAAGTCTTCTTCGACAACGTGCAACTGCCGCCCGACGCCCTGATCGGCCAGGAAGGCCAGGGCTGGGAGCAGGTCACGGCCGAGCTGGCCTTCGAGCGCAGCGGGCCCGAGCGGCTGTTCTCCAGCATCGTGCTGTTCGACGAATGGCTGGCCTGGCTGCGTGCAACGGGCGAGCGCAGCGAAGGCGCGCTGCGCCTGGCCGGCCGCGTGTTCACCGAGCTGGCCCCGCTGCGCGCCATGTCGGTGGCCGTGCAGGACAAGCTGGTGCGCGGCGAAAGCCCCATCGTCGAGGCGGCCCTGGTCAAGGAGCTGGGCACGACGCTGGAGCAGTCCATTCCCGCCGCCATCGCCGACGACCTGTTCGCACGCGAGGCGTCCGATGTTCCGCTGGAGCTGCTGCGCACCCTCAACTACGTGACCGAGGTGGCACCTTCGTACTCGCTGCGCGGCGGCACGCGCGACATTCTGCGCGGAATGATCGCGCGTGGCCTCGGCCTGCGTTGAATAGGGTTCCCCTTGAGTTGGGGCGCGCCAGTTTCAAACGGAACGCCCAAGGCCTGGCGTCATGTGTCATGAATGGAGAGAGACATGGAAGACGATTTGTTTGCCGATGCCGCACGCCAGCTGCTGCAGGGCGAGTGCACGCCCGCGCGGGTGCGCGCCATCGAGGCCGGGGGCTCGCCCCGGGCGCTGTGGCAATCGCTGGAGCAGGCCGGCTTTGCCGATGCCCTGGTGCCTGAGCACGCGGGCGGCGCGGGGCTGGCGCTGGCGCAGCTGTTCGATGTGTGGTCGCAGGCCGGCGCCCATGCGCTGCCCGTGCCGCTGGGCGAGACCATGCTGGCGCGCGCGCTGCTGGCGGGGGAGGGCGCCGAGCACCCTTCAGGCGCCATCGCGTTGGCGCAAGGCCTGCTCCAGGCGGATGGCAGCCTGCACTGCGCACCCGTGCGCCTGGGAGCGGTGGCGGACAGCGTGCTGGTGCAGCATGCGCAGGGCTGGAGCCTGCTGCCCGTGGCGCAGGCGCAGTCCGAGCCAGCGGCCTTCTGCTTGGACGTGAACCTGCGCTGGAGCGCCGATCAGGTCCGCGCGGCGCCTGCTCCCGCTATCGCCCTGCCGGGTGGGCTGGACCTGCGCACGTTGCAGGCCGGCCTGGTGGCGGCGCAGCTCGCGGGCGCGCTCATGGAGGTGTTCCAGCGCACGCTGCAGTATGCGAATGACCGCCAGCAGTTCGGTCGCCCCATCGGCAAGTTCCAGGCCATACAGCACCAGCTGGCGGTGATGAGCGAGCATGTCTTCGCCGCGCGCATGGCCGCCCGGCTGGGCTGCGCGGGGCAGGGCATCTTCCCCGAGCGGCTGCGCGTGGCCGTGGCCAAGGCGCGCTGCAGCCAGGCCGCGCTGGCCGTGGCCGAGGCGGCCCACGCCATCCACGGCGCCATGGGCTTCACCGAGGAATACGACCTGCAACTGCTCACGCGCCGCCTGCACGCCTGGCGCCAGACGGCGGGCTCCGAGTCGTACTGGCATGGCGTGGCAGGCGCCGCGCTGGTCCATGGCCACGCGGGCAGCACGCTGGACCTGATCCGCTCCACCACCGATATCACCGCCGATCTCACCGCCTGACAGGCTCTCGAAGGAACCCCATCCATGCCCTTTCTGAACATCGCGCGCGACGGCGCCATCTGGACCCTCACCATGAACCAGCCCGAGACGCGCAACGCGCTCACGGGCAACACCGCCGTGGAGGAATTCGTGCAGGTATGCGACGAGATCCGGCGCGATGCCTCGGTCAAGGCCGTCATCCTCACGGGCGCCGGCCCCATCTTCAGCTCGGGCGGCAACGTCAAGGACATGCAGCGCTTCTTCGACGACGCGCTCACGCCCGACGCCATCCGCGAGGAATACCGCCAGGGCATACAGCGCATTCCGCGTGCCCTCAACCAGCTGGACGTGCCCGTGATCTGCGCCGTCAACGGCCCGGCCATCGGCGCGGGGCTGGACCTGACCTGCATGTGCGACATCCGCATCGCCAGCGAGACGGCCACCTTTGCCGAGAGCTTCGTGCGCGTGGGCATCGTCCCCGGGGACGGCGGCGCCTGGCTGCTGCCGCGCGCCGTGGGCCGCGCCAAGGCGGCCGAGATGGCGTTCACGGGCGAGGCCATCGACGCGCAGCAGGCCCTGGCCTGCGGCCTGGTCAGCCGCGTCGTGCCCGCCGACCAGTTGCTGCCCACGGCGCGCGCGCTGGCCGACAAGATCGCCGCCAACCCCGGCGCCGTGATGCGCATGACCAAGCGCCTCTTGCGCGAGGGCGAGCACAGCACGCTGGAGTCGCTGCTGGAGCTGTCGGCCGGCTACCAGGCCCTGGCCCACAAGACCGCCGACCACCGCGAGGCCGTGATGGCCTTCGTGGAGAAGCGTAAGCCCCGGTTTCAGTGACCGGGCCCGCCCGGCCCCCGCCACGGGGGCATGGGCCGTGTGTGACACAACACAAATGGACACTCCCCGGTGCCGGCCTCCCGGCGGGAGTGGGCGCCCATGTACTGCGCACACAGTACACTTTGCGCGTCGAGAGGCAACTCTCCCATCCACCGCACTCCCAGTCCCATGGCCGTTGAAACGACGAGTACTGCCCGCCCCAGCTTCGACCTCAAGAGCGCGCAGCTGCCCGTGGTGGCCGTGGCCCTGCGGGATACCGACGTACGTGCGCTCGTGGCCGACCTGGCCCAGCGCCTGGCCGACGACCCGGATTTCTTCGACAACGACCCCGTACTGATCGACCTGGCCCATGTGCGTGATGCCGAGGAGGCCATCGACTTCGCCGTGCTCGTGGAGGCGCTGCGCTTTCACCGCACCGTGCCCGTGGCCGTGCGCGGCGGCAGCCCCGCCCAGATGGAGGCGGCGCGTGCCGCAGGCCTGGCGCCCGCGCCCGAGGCCGCACCCGTGCGGCCCACGGTGCCCGAGATCGAGATCCAGGAGGTCGTGCGCGAGATCGAGGTGGTGCGCGAGGTGCCTGCTCCCCAGGCCGACGCCCTCATCGTGGACAAGCCGCTGCGCTCGGGCCAGCGCGTCTATGCGCGCGGCACCGACATCGTGGTGCTGGCCATGGTCAGCTATGGTGCCGAAGTCATCGCCGACGGCAACGTCCATGTCTACGCGCCGCTGCGCGGCAGGGCCATCGCCGGGGCACGCGGCAACACCGAGGCGCGCATCTTCAGCACCTGCATGGAAGCACAGCTGCTGTCGATTGCCGGCATCTATCGCACAATCGAGACCGATCTCCCAGCGGACGTGGCTGCCAGGCCCGCCAAGGTGCGTCTCGACGGCGAGAAAATCCTCATCGAGCCGGTATGACACCGGACCCCTCTTCTTTGCTCTCCAGTCTTTAAGGAACCGTGCAAACATGGCCAAAATAGTCGTCGTGACCTCCGGCAAGGGTGGCGTGGGCAAGACCACCACCAGTGCCAGCTTCGCATCGGGCCTCGCATTGCGCGGGCACAAGACCGCCGTCATCGATTTCGACGTGGGCCTGCGCAACCTGGACCTGATCATGGGCTGCGAGCGCCGCGTGGTCTACGACCTGATCAACGTCATCCAGGGCGAGGCCAACCTCAACCAGGCCCTGATCAAGGACAAGCAGTGCGACAACCTCTTCGTGCTGGCCGCCTCCCAGACGCGTGACAAGGATGCGCTGACGCAGGACGGCGTCAAGAAGATCCTGGACGACCTGGCGGGCATGGACTTCGAGTACATCATCTGCGACTCGCCGGCCGGCATCGAAAGCGGCGCCCTGATCGCCATGCACTTCGCCGACGAGGCCCTGGTCGTGACCAACCCGGAAGTCTCCTCCGTGCGCGACTCCGACCGCATCCTGGGCATGCTCAGCTCCAAGACCGCGCGCGCCATTGCGGGCGAGAGCGTCAAGGAACACCTGCTGATCACGCGCTACAACCCCAACCGCGTGCAGGACGGCCAGATGCTGTCGCTGGAGGACATCCAGGACATCCTGCGCATCGAGCTGATCGGCGTCGTGCCCGAGTCCGAAACCGTGCTGCAGGCCTCCAACCAGGGCATTCCCGCCGTGCACATGCAGGGCTCGGACGTGGCCGAGGCCTACCAGGACGTGGTCGCGCGCTTCCTGGGCGAGGAAAAGCCCATGCGCTTCACCGAAGCGCAAAAGCCCGGCTTCTTCAAACGCATGTTCGGGGGGAGGTAAGCGGCCATGTCCATGCTCTCTTTCCTGCTCGGAGAAAAGAAGAAGACGGCCTCGGTGGCCAAGGAGCGCCTGCAGATCATCCTCGCGCGCGAACGCGTGGGCGGCAATGGCGGTGGCCCCGACTACCTGCCTGCGCTGCAAAAGGAGCTGATGGCGGTGATCTCCAAGTACGTGGACATCGACGTCAACGACATCAAGGTGCACCTGGAGCGCCAGGAAAACCTGGAAGTGCTCGAAGTCAAGATCGAACTGCCCGACGCCTCGCGCTGAGCGCCGCCCGGCGCCGTGCTCAGCCCAGGCGCAGCGTGCAGCGCAACCCGCCCAGCGGGCTCGGCCCCATCTCCAGCGATCCACCATAGGTCTCGGCGATGTCGCGCACGATGGCCAGGCCCAGGCCGTGGCCCTGGGCCTGTTCGTCGAAGCGGACACCGCGCTCCATGGCCTGCGCGAGATGCTCCGGCGCCAGACCTGGGCCGTCGTCATCGATCTGCAGCAGCGTCGTCGTGCCATCCTGGCATACGGTCAGCGTGACGCGGCTGCGTGCCCACTTGCCGGCGTTGTCCAGCAGGTTTCCCGCCATCTCCTCCAGGTCCGAGGCCGCGCCGCGCCAGCGCAGCCCATGGCCGGGCAGCGGCGTGGAGGTCTGGATGGACCAGGACAGGCGCCGCTGGGCGTGGATCTGGCGCATGGCATCCAGCAGCCGGGCCAGCACCTCATCCAGCGCCACGCTGCCGGCGCTGCCGGCGCCGCTGGCGAAGCGCGCCAGATGGCGGTCGATGGTGTGGGACATGGCCTGTACCTGGTCACGCAGCCACGGGCCATCGACCTGATGGCCGCGTGCCTGGATGCCGAGCACGGCCAGCGGCTTCTTGAGCGCATGGCTCAGGTCGGCTGCCTGGTGGCGCGCGCGCTCCACGACCTGGGCATTGCGCTGCAGCACCTGGTCCACGGCCTCGGCAATCGGGTCCAGGTCGGGGCCGAAGTGCCGCCCCAGCTGCGTGCGTGTGCCGTCTTCCATGTCCTGCAGCGCCTGCTGCAGGCTGCGCAGCGGCTGCAATCCCAGGCGCACCAGCGCCACCGTGCACAGCAGCAGCGCGGCGACCAGGCCCAGCTCGGTGACCAGCAGGATGCGGTCGATGCGGCGCCATTCCTGGCGCGTACCGTCCAGCGGGCCGAAGACATGCAGCTGCACGCGCCTGCCCGCGACATCGAAGCTGCGGCGCAGGCCCAGCAGTTCGCGCCCCTGCGGCCCGCGCAGCGACAGCAGCGTCTCGCTGCCCTTGTTCCGGGGCCAGGGACGGGCGTCGTCCAGCTCCAGGCTGTCGTCCCAGACCGAGCGCGACTGCTGCAGCCGCCCGTCCTGCTCCAGTGTCCAGTACCAGCCCGAGAAAATGCGGCCGAACTCGCCGCGATTGAGCCGCGTGCCCTGCCCGGTCAGGGGCCCCGGGGACTGCAGCTCGGCCTGCAGCCGCTCGGCACGGTCCTGCAGGCCGGCCTTGAAGCTGCGCAGCACCGCATCGTGCAACTGCTCGCGCAGCAGCCAGCTGGCGGCCGTGCCGCAGGCCAGCGTGGCCACCAGGCTCAGTGCCAGCAGGCGCTCCGACAGGCCCCAGTGCCTAGGACGCATGGTCGCCGCTGGCCTGCTGCAGGCGAAAGCCCCGTCCGCGCTCGGTATGGATCAGGCCATGCGGGGACAGTTTGCGGCGGATGCGGCCGACCAGCACGTCCACGGTGTTGGAGTCCGGGTCCAGGTCGCGTGCGTAGACATGCTCGCTGATGTCGGCGCGGCTGACGAGCTGTCCATGCCGGTTGGTCAGAAAGCTCAGGATGCGTTGCTCCTGCGCGGTCAGCGCAAGCGGCCGTCCTTCGAGCGTGAAGCGGTCTGCCATGGTGTCGTAGGCCAGCGGGCCTATCTGCACCAGGGGCCGGCTGCCGCCTGCTGCGCGCCGGTGCAGCACGCGCAGCCGCGTGACGACCTCCTCGTGCAGAAAGGGCTTGGTCAGGTAGTCGTCCGCGCCGGCCTGGAAGGCCGTGAGCTTGTCGCTCCAGCGGTTGCGGGCCGTGAGCACCAGCACGGGAAAGGAGCGGCCCTGCTCGCGCCAATGGCGCAGCACCGAGACGCCGTCCTGTCCTGGCAGCCCCAGGTCCAGCAAGGCGGCGTCATAGTGTTCGACGCTGCCCAGTTCCTGGGCGAGGCGGCCGTCCGCGCAGCACTCGGCCAGCATGCCGGCCTCCTGCAGGATGGCCTGCAGGCCTGCAGCAAGATCGGCGTCGTCTTCGACGATGAGCACCCGCATCAGCGCAGTCCGTCCTCTTCGATGGGCTGGCCGCTGTACGCATCCACATGCACTTCGATGCTGCGGCCGGCGCTCAGCTGCAACTCGACCTCGTAGTAGGCGCGCTGCCGGACGTCGATCTTGAGCTCGGCCTCTGTGGCGCGGGCCTGGTACTTGCGCTCCAGTTCCTCAAGAATGCGCGGCAGCGGTTGCAGCGTGGCGGCCTGCTCCCGGCTCAGGACAGGCTCCACCAGGATGCGGCCCGTCTGGGCGTCGGCGCGCAGCAGCTGCTCACGGCCTTCGCGCGTGAGCAGCTGGATCTCGTAGTAGGGCCTGGGGCTGCGCGTTTCCTCCAGCTCGATCTGCAGCACGGTGCCGGGATGCAAGCGGGTGACGGCTGCCGCCACGGCGGACATGGGTATCAGCACGGCGGTGGTCGCGCCCGGCCGGGGGATGTCCTGTCCCGTGACTGCATCGATATAGATCTCCGTGCGCTGGCCATTGGCGAGCTTGATTTCGTACCAGCGCCGGCCGTCGGCGCCGCGCTCGAGTTCGATGTCGATGACGCGCCCTTTGTGGCGCTGCTGCACGTCCTGGAGGATTTCCGCCAAGGGCCGCAGGCGCTTCGACTGCACCTCGCGGCGCACGCTTTCATGCTCCGCTGGCGTGGTGGCAGAGGCGGGCGCCAGCGGCAAGGCCAGCAAGGCAGCAAGTGCGAGGCGGAGTTTCACGGCCACGCATCTTATGTGCACGTTCTTAAACAGTGAATGAACGCACCATTCATGCGCGGTTTAGGCGCCTTTGCCGACACTGCAGGCGGTTGCACCGATGGCCCCGCCGCGGTGCCTTTTCATCTGTTTCTTTCTGGCATCGAACACCATGCATTTTCTTCGCTTTTCCCGCTCTGCCCCGCCATTGCACCGGGTCCTGGGCGCTGGCGCGCTCTCGCTGTCCGTGCTGCTGGCCGCCTGCGGCGGTGGCGGCGGCGGGGCTGACAAGCCCGCCCCCACGCCGGTCACTCCCAGCGCCAGCTATGCGTCGGGCACCATTGACGGCTTCGGCTCCATCCTGGTCAATGGGGTGCGGTATGACGAGCGCCAGGCCCGGATCACCGATGGCGATGGCGTCCTGCTGGCCGGCGATGCGCTCAAGCTGGGCATGGCGGTCCATGTCACGGCCGACCCCGTGACCACCGGCAGCGATGGTGTGGCGCGCGCCATGGCCCGCCAGATTCTTGTGCGCAGCGATCTGGAAGGTCCGTTGAGCGCGGTCGTGGGCGACCGGCTGACCGTACTGGGCCAGACCGTGATCGTCGATGCGGCCACGGTGTTCGAGGACGGCCGCGCGGCGGCGCTGCAGGTCGGCCGTGTGCTGGAAGTCCACGGCCTGCGCGATGCGCAGGGCCGCATTCTTGCCAGCCGCATCGAGATCGAGGATGACGCCGACGAGCCCTGGCGCCTGCGCGCGCCTGTGGATGCCGTTGACGCGTCGCGCCGCACCCTGCGCATCGGCGAGGCCGTCGTCAACTGGAGCGGCGTGCAGGTTGCCGCCGCGCTGGCTGCCGGCGACGTGGTCAGCCTGCGCCTGGCGCGCCAGCCCGATGCCGCCGGCCTGTGGGTGGCCACCGCACTGTCGGTGCAGCGTCCCACGCTGCCCGAACAGGCGGGAGTGGAGGCCGACGTCACCGGCCATATCACCCGCATGGACTCGCCGACCCGCTTCGTCGTGGACGGCCTGAGCGTGGACGCGGGCAGCGCCACACGCCTGCCCGCCGGCCTTGCCGTGGGCGACCTGGTCGAGGTCGAGGGCATGTTCCAGGACGGGGTGCTTCGCGCCTCCGAGGTCGAGCGCAAGCTGCGGCTGGACAGTGACGATGGCTTCGAGATCGAGGGTCGCATCACCGCTGTCGACAGCCTGGCCGGCATCTTCGAGCTGCGCGGTGTGCGCGTGGACTATCGCAATGCGCGCTTCGAGGATGGCAGCGCTGCCCAAATTGCCGTGGGGCGCGTGGTGGAGGTCAAGGGCCGGCTCTCGGTTGATGGCGCGATGGTGGTGGCCACCGAGGTCGAGTTCGACTAAGGCCTGTACACACTAGTGTGGTTCGCGTTCGCCGCAGGCCGCATCGCCTCGCTCTGCGCACGCGCGGCGGCGGGGCGCACCCACAGCAGGTAGGCGGCGCCCAGCAGCACGATCCACAGGCCGCCCACGACCAGGGCTGCACGGGTGTGGGGGAAGTAGCCGAGCACGCCCAGCACCAGCAGCATGAAGCCGATGGCGGCCAGCGGCGCGGCGGGCCACAGCGGGACCGGGAACTTCAGCGCGGCCACCTGCTGCGGGCTCATGCGGCGGCGCGCCGCGAACTGCGACAGCAGGATCATCAGCCAGACCCAGACCGTGGCGAAGGTGGCGATGGAGGCGATCAGCAGGAACACGTCCTCGGGGATCAGGTAGTTCAGCACCACGCCGGCCAGCAGCGCCACGGCCATCACCACCACCGTCATCCAGGGCACGCCATGGCGCGAGACACGGCCGAAGCCGGCGGGGGCCTGGCCCTGGTGCGCCATGCCGTAGAGCATGCGGCCGGCACCGAAGATGTCGCTGTTGATGGCCGACACGGCCGCCGAGATCACCACGATGTTGAGGATGGTGGCGGCCGAGGAAATGCCCAGGCCGCTGAAGATCTGCACGAAGGGGCTGCCCTGGCTGCCGATCTGGGGCCAGGGGAAGATGCTCATCAGCACGAACAGCGTGAGCACGTAGAACAGCAGGATGCGCAGCGGCACGGCGTTGATGGCGCGCGGGATCACGCGCGCCGGGTCCTTGGCCTCGCCGGCCGAGATGCCGATGATCTCGATGCCGCCGAAGGCGAACACCACCACCGCCAGCGAGGCGATCAGGCCCGAGACGCCATGGGGCATGAAGCCGCCGTGCACCCACAGGTTCTGCACGCCGGTCGGCGCCTGATCGGCCGCCATGCCGAAGCCGAACACCATGATGCCCAGGCCGCCGCCGATCATGGCGATGATGGCCGCCACCTTGAGCAGGGACAGCCAGAACTCCATCTCGCCGAACACCTTGACCGAGCACAGGTTGAGCGCGCCGATGAAGCAGACGATGGACAGCACCCAGATCCAGCGCGGCACCTCGGGAAACCAGAAGCCCATGTAGATGCCGAAGGCCGTCACGTCGGCCAGGCAGACGATGACCATCTCGAAGGTATAGGTCCAGCCCGTGACGAAGCCGGCGAACGGCCCCAGGTAATCGCTGGCGTACTGGCCGAAGGAGCCGGGCACGGGGTTGTGCACGGCCATCTCGCCCAGCGCGCGCATCACCATGTAGACCGCCGCACCCGCCAGCAGGTAGGCGATCAGCACCGAGGGGCCTGCCTGCTGTATGGCCTTGGCCGAGCCGTAGAACAGCCCCGTGCCTATGGCCGAGCCCAGTGCCATGAAGCGGATATGGCGGGCCGACAGCCCTCGGTGCAGGCTGCCTGCAGATGGTGAACTCATGCGCTGTCTCCCCCCGTCATTGGTGAAATGGCTGCCGCATCCACAGGCTGCATCAGCCTGCGGATGGGTCTGCGATCAGATGTATAAGCCTGTATATACAATATGCGCAGACAGCAATTTCCCGGACCGGGGATTACCCGGAGGCGGGAAGAAACGGGAATGGGGAAGGCGCCGAAAGAGGCGACGGGAGTGCTGCCGCAGGCCCCGGTATCAGCCCAGGCCGCCCGTGTGCATGCGGCCTGCGTGGTACAGCAGCGGCGTGTGGCCGGCCTGATGGCTGCACTGCTCGACCTCGCCGATGAAGATCACATGGTCGCCTTCTTCATGGCGATGGCGGTTGCGGCACTCGAAGACGGTGGTGGCTTCGGACAGCAGCGGCACGCCCTGGGCCGAGCTGCGCCAGGCGGTGTTGGCGAAGCGGTCCACGCCCTTGCGCGCGAACAGCTCGGCCAGGGGCTTTTGCGAGGCCGACAGCACGTGGATGGCGTAGTGCGAGCAATGCTGGAACACGGGCAGCGAGGCCGCCGACAGCGCCATGCTCCACAGCACCAGCGGCGGCGTGAGCGAGACGGAGTTGAACGAGCTCACGGTGACGCCCACCGGATGGCCCTGCGGGCTGCGTGCGGTGACGATGGTTACGCCCGTGGCGAACTGGCCCAGCGCGTCGCGGAACTCGCGCGACGAGAACGGGGACTGTGTAGGCAGGGCGGCCATGGCGGCGGGAGGCAGTGCGGAATTCACGGGAGCAAGAACCAGGCGGCAGCAAGGCCGCAGCAGGGCTGCAGCGTTTGGGACGGGCGCCCGGAGCCGGGCAGCAACCTTGCATTATGGGTGCGGATGCCGGCAGAAGCGGCCGATGGGGCCTCTGCCAGGGAGGTCTTTGCCCTGTGTGCGCGGCGCCGGCTCACAGCGCCATGCTCATCTGGGCGGGCGCGGCGTTCTCGTTCAGCCAGGCCTTCATGCGGGCCCGCGTGCAGCGCTGCAGCTGCATCAGCAGGGCATGCTCGGGCCAGGCCAGCGCGTGGCGCAGGCACAGGTCCTGCTGCATGCGCGCCAGCAGGGCGGCGGCCATCTCGGCATCGGCCAGCGCCCGGTGGGCACGCTCGGCCACGGGCAGGCCCAGGTGGGCGGTGAGCCGGCTCAGGCTGTGGCTGGGCGCCTCCGGGTAGATGCGGCGCGACAGCAGCACGGTGCAGGCAAAGGGCTGGGGCGCGGCCTCGCCGGCCAGGGCCAGTTCGGACTGCCAGAACTTGCTGTCGAAGGCCGCGTTGTGCGCCACCATGGGGGCGCTGCCCACGAAGCGCGCGGCATCGCGCATCACGTCCTCGGCGGGCGGCGCGGCTGCGACCATGGCATTGGTGATGCCGGTCAGCCGCGTGATGAAGGGCGGTATCCAGGCGCCCGTGCGCATCAGGCTCTGGAAGCGGTCCACGACCTGGCCGCCCTCGATCAGCACGATGGCGACCTCGGTGGCACGCGCGCCCTGGGCGGGCGCCATGCCCGTGGTTTCAAAGTCGATGACGGCAATCGGCTGCGGCATGGGGCGATTGTGCCCGGCAGTGCCCGACCGGCGTGCCGGGGCGGCTATTCCTCGGCCTGGCTGCCGTCGGCCGCGCCCAGGCGCTGCACGACCTGGTCGAGCAGGGCGTAGAGCTGCTCGATCTCTTCATGGCCCACCAGGCGCTCGATCTCGGCATAGGTCTCGGAGGAATGCGGCGCGATCTCGGCCACGATGGCGTGGCCGGCCGCCGTGAGCTCGAACTCGGCGCCGCGCATGTCGCTGGCGTGGCGCGAGCGCTCCACCAGCTGCCGGCCTTCCAGCGTCTTGAGCAGGCGCGAGAGGCTGGGCATGCTGATGTAGGTGGCCTGCGACAGCTCCATGGGCCGCAGCCTGTGCGTGACCGCCGCCATAGCGCGCAGCACGCGCCACTGCTGTTCGGTCAGGCCATGGGCGCGCAGCATGGGCCGAAAGCGCACCATGACCGATTCGCGGGCGCGCAGCAGCGCCATGGGCAGGGAGCGCGAGAAGGCGCGCAGCGGCTCGGGGGCAAAAGAGGTCGTGGTCTGGGGCATGTTCGGCAGCATCTGTCGGCTGGATTCTATGCAGCCGCCGCTCCCTCCCCGGAGCGGCGTTGCGGGCGCCTTGTCAGGCCGGGGCCTCAATAGGTCTGGCTTTTCGGCGCGGGGGCCGCTGCCTGCTTGAAGCGCGCAGCCAGCGCGCTGGTGGCCTGCACCAGCACGCTGGTGTCCAGGCCCACGGCCGTGAAGGTGCAGCCCAGCTCCAGGTATTTGCGCGCCAGGGCCTCGTTGGGCGTGAGGATGCCGGGCGCCTTGCCCGCGCGGCGTATGCGCGCGATGGCGTCGGCAATCGCCTCCTGCACCTCGGGGTGGCCGGGGTTGCCGATGTGGCCCATGGAGGCCGACAGGTCGGCCGGGCCGATGAAGACGCCGTCCACGCCCTCGGTGGCGGCAATGGCGTCCAGGTGGGCCAGCGCCTGGCGTGTCTCCACCTGCACCAGCACGCAGACCTGGGCGTTGGCTTCATGGGCGTAGTTGGCACGCCGGCCCCAGGCCGAGGCGCGCGCCCCGCCCATGCCGCGGATGCCGCCCTGGCCGTCGGCCTGCGGATAGCGCGCGGCACGCACGATGCGCGCGGCCTGCTCGGCCGTGTCCACCATGGGCACGAGCAGGGTCTGCACGCCGATGTCCAGGTACTGCTTGATCAGCATCTCGCCGACCTCGCCGTGTCCCATGGGCACGCGGGCAATGGCATGGCTGTCGGGATAGGCCGCGATGGCCTGCAGCTGCGCCAGCAGGGTGCGCGTGTCGTTGGGCGAATGCTCGCCGTCGATCAGGAGCCAGTCGAAGCCGGCGCCCGCGCAGATTTCCGCCGAATAGGCGTCGGCCAGGCCCAGCCACAGGCCGATCTGGGGTTGGTCGGCCGCAATGGCGGCCTTGAAGCGGTTCACAGGTGTCTGCATGGTGTGATTGTCCGGGCCTCAGTGGCCCATGCACAGGTACTTGGTGCTCAGGTATTCCTCTATGCCGGCGGCGCCGCCCTCGCGGCCCATGCCCGACTGCTTGACGCCGCCAAACGGCGCCACGGCCGTGCTGATGATGCCGCTGTTGATGCCCACCATGCCGTACTCCAGCGCCTCGCCCACGCGCCACACGCGGCCCACGTCGCGGGCGTAGAAGTAGGCGGCCAGGCCGTACTCGGTGTCGTTGGCCATGCGGATGGCCTCTTCCTCGGTCTTGAAGCGGAACACGGGCGCCACGGGGCCGAAGACCTCTTCCCTGGCGATGCGCATGCGGTCCGTGGCGTTGGCCAGGATGGTGGGCTCGTAGAAGGTGCCGCCCAGCGCATGGCGCTTGCCGCCCAGCACGACCTCGGCGCCGTTCTTCACGGCGTCGGCCACCAGTTCCTCGACCTTGTCCACGGCGGCCTGGTCGATCAGCGGGCCCTGGCCCACGCCGGCCTCCAGCCCGTTGCCCACCTTGAGGGCCTGCACGGCGACCTTGAGCCTGGCCATGAAGGCGTCGTACACGCCGTCCTGCACCAGCAGGCGATTGGCGCACACGCAGGTCTGGCCGGTGTTGCGGTACTTGGAGGCCATGGCGCCTTCGACGGCGGCATCCAGGTCCGCGTCGTCGAAGACGATGAAGGGCGCGTTGCCGCCCAGCTCCAGCGACATCTTCTTGAGCGTGGGCGCGCATTGCTCGGCCAGCACGCGGCCCACTTCGGTGGAGCCCGTGAAGGTCAGCTTGCGCACGGCCATGCTGGCCGTGAGCACGCCGCCGATGGCGCGCGAGGAGCCCGTGATCACGCTGAACACGCCTTCCGGAATGCCCGCGCGCTGGGCCAGCTCGGCCATGGCCAGGGCCGACAGCGGTGTCTGCTGCGCGGGCTTGACGATGATGGTGCAGCCCGCCGCCAGGGCGGGCGCGACCTTGCGCGTGATCATGGCGGCCGGGAAGTTCCAGGGCGTGATCGCGGCGCAGACCCCCACGGGCTCCTTGGTCACGATGATGCGCTTGTCGGCCCAGGGTGCGGGCACGGTGGAGCCGTAGATGCGGCGCGCTTCCTCGGCAAACCACTGCACGTAGGAGGCCGCATAGGCGATCTCGCCGCGCGACTCGGCCAGGGGCTTGCCCTGCTCGCTGGTCATGATCAGGGCCAGGTCCTCCTGGTTCTCCATCATCAGCTCGAACCAGCGATGCAGCAGGCGTGCGCGGGCCTCGGCGGTCTGCTGCTTCCAGAGGGCGAAGGCGCGTTCGGCGGCGGCGATGGCACGCTGCGTCTCGGCCTCGCCCATGCGGGGCACATGGCCCACGGACTCGCCCGTGGCGGGGTTGTGGACGTCGATGCGGCTGCCATCGTCGGCGGCCAGCCATTGGCCGTCGATCAGGCAGAGGTTCTTGAGCAGGCTGGGGTCGCGCAGTGCAAGCGGCATGGGAAATCTCCAATAAGGGCGGGGCAGGCGTCGGGACGACGGCGCCTAGACAAAGCGGAACTGCAGGCGGCCCAGCGGGCCGTAGTCGGCATCGAACAGGTCGCCGGCCCTGGCCGCCACGGGGCGCGTGAACGAGCCGGCCAGCACGGTCTGGCCGGCCTCCAGGGCCTCGCCCCAGGGCGAGAGCTTGTTGGCCAGCCAGGCCACGCCGATGGCGGGATGGCCCTGCACGCCGGCAGCCAGGCCGGTCTCCTCGACCACCCCGTTGCAGCGCAGTATGGCGCCGCACCAGGGCAGGTCAAGCACCCCGGGAACAGCCTGCCCGGCGCCGACCACGATGCCCGCATTGGCCGCGTTGTCACTGATGGTGTCGTAGACCTTGCGCATGGCCTTGGTGTGGCGGTCGAACTGCTCGATGCGCGCGTCGATGATCTCGATGGCCGGCGTCACGTGGTCGGTGGCGTCCAGCACGTCCTGCAGCGTGATCTCCTTGCCGCCGGGCAGGCCCGGGCCGCGCAGCGGCGCCTTGAGCACGAAGGCCAGCTCCACTTCCACGCGCGGCGCGATGAAGTGGGCGGCCGGGATGTCCAGCACCTGGCCCGGCGTGCAGCGGTAGAGCATGCTGTCGAGCAGGGTGCCGTAGTCGGGCTCGTCGATCTGGCTCGATATCTGCATGGCGCGCGAGGTCAGGCCGATCTTGTGGCCGATCACCTTGCGCCCCGCCGCGATCTGCAGGCGCACCCATTCGCGCGAGACGCGGTAGCCATCCTCCACGGTCATGCCGGGAAAGCGCTTGGAGAAATGCTCGACCTGAACGCGCGTCTTCTCGCTGCGGTCGAGCTCCTGGGCCAGTTGGGTCAACAGTTCTTGGGTAAACATTTTTTCAGTTATTCAGTACGTTGTTGCTTCACTTGAGGCGTTTGATACTGGCGCGCTCCAAAGGAGGGACACCGAGGAAGGGCCGTCCCGCACCGAGGGTGTCGTCCCCCTCCCGCGAAGCGAGAGAGGGGGAAGGCGCGAAGCGACTCAGGGGGTGGCTCACCCGAACAGAGGATGAAGGGTGCTGTGCTTGCCGTCGTAGACCTGGCCCGGGCTTTCATCGACCTGCACGGTCAGGCCCAGGTGGCGCTGCGCGAACAGCGGCTGCAGATGGCGGCGCGCGCAGGCCAGCAGGGCGTCGCCGGCCTGCTGCTGCACGGCGGCCGAGCGGCCCCGGCCCATGCGCAGGTTGATGTAGATGAAGCCGTAGTCGCCATCGCCGCCCGCTGCGCGGCCCGCAGCCCCGCCATCGGCCACGGCGCTGTGCGGCGCGGGGTAGGCCAGCACGCGCGTGCCGCCCGTGGGAAAGACCTGGGCGCCGTCTTCGGCGCGCACGGTGAGCATGGTGTCGGCCAGGGCGCGGCACAGCTGCGTCATGTCGGTATGCGCGTCCAGGCTGGCCGTGTAGAGGATGACCAAGTGCGGCATTCAGGCCACCTCCATGGTGGCTGCCGTGCAGCTCACGGCGAAGATGGGAATGGGCTGGCAGTACAGCACCTGGCCCGCGCCGCGCGCGGCGGCGGCCACGGCGATGAAGCTGCGGATCTCGAAGCCGCCCTGGCCGCCGTCGCGGTAGGTGGCTTCGTCGGTGTACGACAGCAGCGCGTCCCGGTCGTTGCGGCACCAGCGGTCCATGAACTGCTGGTCCCATTCCCAGTTGACCTTGCCCGAGTCGGGCGTGGCCGGCCAGTGCGAGATGCCGCCCGTGCCCACGATGGCGATGCGCTCGGGCGCCTTGTCGCAGGCGCGGCGCAGGGCCTCGCCAAAGGCCCAGGCGCGGTGCAGCGGCGTCAGCGGCGGACCCTGGCAGTTGATGTTGACGGGGATGATGTCCTTGTCATAGGCCGGCGTCAGAAAGTGCAGCGGGACCATGATGCCGTGGTCGAACTTCCACTCCTCGGCAAAGGCCACGTCCACGGTCTGCATGACCTCGGTGATCAGGCGCCGCGACAGCTCGGCATTGCCGGGGATGCGGTGGCGCTCTATGCCCAGCCAGGCCGGGTCCTCGATGGGCCCTTCGTAGTGGTCTGCCATGCCGATGGCATAGGCCGGCATGTTGTTCATGAAGAAGTTGGCGAAGTGCTCGGCCGCGATGACGATCACGGCATCGGGCCGCGCCGCCTCCAGCCGTGCGCCCATGTCGCGGAAGGCGGCATGGAAAGCATCCCTGGTGGCCGGATCGGCCAGGTGTGCGCGGCCCGTGATGCCGGGCGCGTGGCTGCAAACGCCTGCAAATACCAGACTCATCTCAAACTCCTGCGATCTTTTCGTTGGTGGCTGTCGTCATCGCGTAGACGCCCGCGCGCACCGGTCCGTGCTTTTGCACGCCTTCGCGCATGGCCTGCAGGTAGTCGGCCCAGGGCATGCCCAGCAGCGGCGCGAAGTGCATCAGCAGCTGGCCGTTGCAGCCCAGCACGTAGAGCTTGCCGATGTCGCCGTGGAACATGGCTTCGTACTCCTCGGGCTCCAGCGCGTACTCGGCCAGCAGCGCGGCGCGGTCCTCGGCAAAGCGCCGCTGCACCTCGGGCTCGCGGTTGAGCTGGAACAGGAATTTCTGCATGGTGTACAGGCTCATGGCGGCTCCCGGTGTCGGCCTCAGCCCAGCGTGATGTTGGCGCGGCGGATGATGGCTTCGTACTTGGCGATTTCGCTGGTGACGAAGGCTGCGAACTGCTGCGCCGTGCCGGCCTGCGAGACGATGCCGCCGCGCGCGAAGGCGTCCACCACGGCGGGCTCGGCCAGGGCCTTGACCACGGCGGCGTTGATGCGCTGCACCAGCGCATCGGGCGTGGCGCCGGGTGCCAGCAGACCCTGCCAGGAGTTGGATTCCAGCGCCACGCCCTGCTCGGCCAGCGTGGGCACCTGGGGAGCGAACTGCGAGCGCTGGCGCGTGGCCATGCCCAGTGCCGCCAGCTTGCCGCTTTGCACATGGCCACGGAACTCGGGCCAGTTGCCGAACATCACGTCCACCTGGCCGCCCAGCAGGTCGGCCAGCGCCGGGCCCTGGCCCTTGTAGGGGATGTGGACCATCTCGATGCCCATCTCCTGGCACAGCAGCGCGCCCGACAGATGGGCCGAGGTGCCGTTGCCGAACGAGGCATAGCTGAGCTCGCCGGGCCTGGCCTTGGCGCGGCTGCGCAGATCGGCCAGCGTCTTCAGTCCGCTGCCCGGGTGGGTGGCCAGCACATGCTCGGACAGGCCCATCAGCGCCACGGGCTTGAGGTCGCGCGTGGTGTCGTAGGGCAGGTTCTTCACCAGCGTCTTGTTGGCCGTGAAGCTGTTGGCCACGCACACCAGGGTGTAGCCGTCGGCCGGCTGCTTGGACACATAGTCCACGCCGATCACCGTGCCCGCGCCGGGCTTGTTCTCCACGATCACAGGCTGGCCCAGGGACTTGCCCAGCTCGGTGCCCACCAGGCGCGCCACCAGGTCGGTGGTGCCGCCCGGCGTGAAGGGCACGATGATGCGCAGCGGCTTTGCGGGCCAGGTGCCGGCCGGGCTACCGGGCTGGGCCTGGGAAAGGCCCGGGAGCATCAGCGCTGCGGCCGTGGTGGCTGCGGTGGATTGCAGGAAATGGCGGCGTTGCATGTCTTGTCTCCTCGGTTCTCTTTGTCGTTGTCGTTGGTCGCCCGTTCAGACGCCCCAGTGCGGAATATGGTGCGAGCCCAGCGATACGGCCACGTTCTTGGGCTCGCAGAAGACCTCGTAGCTCCAGCTGCCGCCCTCGCGGCCCGTGCCCGAGGCCTTGGTGCCGCCGAAGGGCTGGCGCAGGTCGCGCACGTTCTGGCTGTTGACGAAGCACATGCCGGCCTCGATGGCGGCGGCCACGCGGTGGGCGCGGCCCACGCTCTCGGTCCAGACGTAGCTGGACAGGCCGTACTGGATGTCGTTGGCCAGGCGCACGGCCTCGGCCTCGTCGCTGAAGGGAATGATGCAGGCCACGGGGCCGAAGATCTCGTCCTGGGCGATCTGCATGCGGTTGTCCACGTCGGCAAACACCGTGGGCAGCACATAGTTGCCCTTGCGCACGCGCTCGGGCAGCACGGGCGCATCGAGCCCGCCGCACAGCATGCTGGCGCCTTCCTTCTGGCCCAGTTCGATGTAGTGGCGCACCTTGGCCAGGTGGCTGGCGCTGATCATGGGGCCGACGATGGTGGATTCGTCCAGCGGGTCGCCCACGGTGATCTTCCTGGCGCGCTCCACGAAGCGGTCCACGAACTTCGCGTAGATGCCCTTTTGCACCAGGATGCGGCTGCCGGCCGTGCAGCGCTCGCCGTTGTTGGAGAAGATCATGAACACGGCCGCATCCAGCGCGCGCTCGAAGTCGGCGTCGTCAAAGATCACGAAGGGGCTCTTGCCGCCCAGCTCCATGCTGAATTTCTTGAGGCCGGCGGCCTGCACGATGCGGTTGCCGGTCTGGGTCGAGCCCGTGAACGAGACGGCGCGCACATCGCGGTGGCGCACCAGGGGCTCGCCCGCGTCCTTGCCGTAGCCGTGCACCAGGTTGAGCACGCCGGGCGGAATGCCCGCCTCCAGCGCCAGCTCGCCCAGGCGCGCGGCCGTCATGGGCGACAGCTCGCTCATCTTGAGCACGGCCGTGTTGCCGAAGGCCAGGCAGGGCGCCACCTTCCAGGTGGCCGTCATGAAGGGCACGTTCCAGGGCGAGATCAGCGCGCACACGCCCACGGGGTGGAACAGGGTGTAGTTCAGGTGCGTGGGCGTGGGATAGGTGTGGCCGTCCACGCGCGTGCACATCTCGGCAAAGTAGTAGAAGTTGTCGGCCGCGCGCGGCACCAGCTGCTTGCCGGTCTGGGCGATGACCTGGCCGCAGTCGTTGGTCTCGGTCTGCGCGATCTCGGGCACATGGCGGGCGATCAGGTCGCCCAGCTTGCGCACGAGCTTGGCGCGTTCGGTGGCGGGCGTGTTGGCCCATTTCGGGAAGGCGTTCTTCGCGGCGGCGACGGCGGCCTGCACCTCGGCCTCGCCGCCAGCGGCAACCTCGGCCAGCACCTCCTGGGTGGCGGGGTTGACGGTCTCGAAGTAGTCCTTGCCGGCGACGGCCTTGCCGTCGATCAGGTGGTCAATGCGCATGGGGATTCCTTGGCGTGTGCGGTGGGTTCAGGAGGCGGCCGGCGCGTCGCCGACGATGGTGTTGACCAGGCGGCCCAGGCCTTCGATCTCGGTGACGATCTCGTCGCCCACGCGGGAGTCGGCCACGCCGTCGGGCGTGCCGGTGAGGATGAGGTCGCCGGGGTTCAGGGTCATGAAGCCCGACAGGTGGGCGATCAGCGAGGGGATGTCATGCACCATGTCGCGCGTGCTGCCGTCCTGCTTGAGCTCGCCGTTGACCCAGCTGCGCAGGCGCAGGTTCATGGGGTCGGGCACATCGGCCGCATCGACGAACCATGGGCCCACGGGCGTGGCGCCGTCGCGGTTCTTCACACGCAGGTTGGGCCGGTAGAAGTTCTCCAGGTAGTCGCGTATGGCGTAGTCGTTGGCCGTGCAGTAGCCGGCGACCACGCCGTAGGCGTCTTCGCGGCGCACGTTGCGGCAGGTCTTGCCTATGACCACGCCCAGCTCGCACTCGAAGTGCATGTAGGCCACGTCGGCGGGCCGGTACGTGCGGCCGCGGTGGCCGTTCAGCGTGTTCGGGCCCTTGAGGAAGACCAGCGGCTCCTCGGGCGCCTTGTTGAAGGCGATTTCCTTGGCATGGTCCGCATAGTTCAGGCCCAGCGCGAAGACGGTGCCGAACTGCAGCGGCGGCAGCCACTGCACGGCGGTCTCCGCCACCAGGCGGCCACCGGGCAGCTGCACCTGTCCGTGCGGGCCTTCGGTGACCTGCAGGGTCTGGCCTTCGAAGATGACGCGTCCGTGCTTCATGCTGCTGCTCCCTGTTCTGCCACCACCGAATGCGTGAGCCGGCCCAGGCCGGGCACCTCGATGACCACGCGGTCCCCGGGCCGCGCCAGCGGCGCGCCCTCGCCCGGGCCCAGCAGCAGCACGTCGCCGGGCGACAGCGTCATGAATTCGGTCACGTCGGCCAGCAGCCTTGCGGGCGGGCGCACCAGGTCGGCAAAGCCGCGCTGCCAGACCTGTTCACCATTGATGGACACCGTGAGTTCTGCCGCTTGCGCATCGAAGCCTGCGCCGCGCACCAGCGTGCCCAGCGGGCAGAAACCGTCGCGGCAGCGCTGGCGGATGGCGGGGCGGTAGTAGTTCTCGTGCGGCAGCGTGAGGTCGCTGGCGATCAGCCAGCCGGCCACATGGTCCAGGGCCGTTGCTTCGCTGACGCGCGTGGCGCTGCGGCCGATCACCAGGCCGATGCTGGCATCGACGCGGACCTCGCCGGGATCGGCCGGCACGGCCACTGCAGCGCCATCGCGCGCCCAGGTGTTGCGCGGCTTGAGATAGAGCACGGGGGCGCGCGGAGCGGCCTTGTAGGGCGCGCTGTCGAACTGCGGCGACAGGCGCTGCACGGTGGCCTGCTGGTTGAGCAGCGTGCCGTAGACCGTGCCCAGCGCAAGGCCGTCATCCAGGAGAAAGGGCTGAATCTGCATGGTGTGGATTTAGTTAACGTGGTAATTATTGTTTTTGCAACAAGCCCCGTCAACACGGTGGATTCAGGGTTTTCCCAGGCCGCAGCAAAAAGCCCCTGCGCGGCGAACCGTGCAGGGGCTTGAAGGGGGTACCGGGTGCGGCCGGTACAGAAGGCGCGCGGGCGTCAGCCGCGGCGGCGGCGCAGTGCGGCCATGCCGCCCAGGGCCAGCGCCAGCAGCGCCTGGGCCAGTGTGGACAGGCCGGGCACGGGGGTGGCCGTGGCGCCGGGCGGCAGGGCCGCAGGCGCGGCCACCGCCACGGGGTCCACGATGACGCCGTTGACGGTCAGGTCGCTGTCGCCCGTCTGCCCGTCGGTGATGTCGAAGCTCACCGAGCGGCGGTCGGGTGCGAAGCGGTAGGCCGAGGCGCTCAGCTCATACCAGTGCGCCGTGGGCGTGGCGGCCGTGGGGCCGTACTTCCAGAGCGTGGCCTGGGCGGGTGCGGCTTCAGGCAGGTCCATGCGGATGGTGGCCATGGAGCCCGGCGTGCCGCCCATGAGCACGAAGCTCAGGCTGCCGTAGGGCAGACGCAGGTTGCCCGGCAGCGGGCTTTGCGAGGGCGCGGGCTGAAAGCCTGCCGAGTTCGAGGCGAACTGCCATTGGTCCGCACCCACGTTGCCCGTGCCGTTGCTCACGCCCGCCGTGTTGCTGCCCGTGCCGATCTGCGTGCCGATGGGCACAGGCTTGCTCAGGGCCAGCACAGCCGGCGCGCTGGCCGTGCCCGAGGCCGGCAGGTTGACCGCATGCACGCGATAGCTCACGGCAGGGTCCAGGCCGGTGAAGGACAGCGTGGCGGCCGTGCCTGCTGTGGTGCTGACCGTGTTGCTGGCAGGGGCTGGCAGGCCGGCGGCATCCAGGCCGGCCATGACCTGTTCCCAGCTGGGGACGGGCGCATTGGCGGGCAGGGCCACGGCGCGCAGGCTGCCGCCCACGCCGGGCGTGGCCTGGACCACGGCCGATGTCTGGTCCACGGCCTGGGCGGACAGGGCCACGGTGGACAGCGCCGGCACCGCCAGGCTGTCCAGGCGCGCCTTTTTCCAGGCGGCATAGGGCAGGTCCTTGGCCACGGTGCCATCGCCGTAGAAATCGGCATCGCCGCAGTCGCTGATGATGTCCACGCTGCCGCCTGCGTCCAGGCTGGCCGGCATGGCGCCTATGCCTTCGGCCGAGCAGGCGGTATTGGGCACGGTAATGGCGGCCAGGTCGGCAGCGCGCGGGCGCAGGTTCAGGGCCAGGCCTGCGCCGTTCACGCGGCCATCCCAGGAATAGAGCTGGAAGTTGCGCGGCGCGGTACCCGTGGCGCTGGCCGAGGGACCGGCAATGATCAGGTACTCGCCAGCTGCGTTCTTGCGGATTTCGCGGATGCCGCGGCCGCCCAGGTCCAGGCGGATCGGCTGGCCCATGGTCGCGCTGCCTTTGCTGCCGCCACCGGCCGCAGGCAGGGCCGCGAAGTTGGTCACGGGCACGATCAGCGCATGCGTGCGGCCCGTGGCGTCGTCGGCCGTGACGGCGGGCGCGCCCGGTGCCGGCACCAGCGGCGCGCGAAAGCCCAGCCAGGCGGCGCCGTTGTCGGGGCTGGTGGACATGCCTTCGATGGAAAAGCCGCTCATCGTCTCGGCCTCGGGCGCCTTGGTGGCGCCGCCGTCCGAGCTGGCCACCAGGCCCAGGTAGTTGGCGGCAAGGCCGTCATGCGCGGCCGCGTCCCAACTGCGCAGGTCCTCGCGCAGCCAGCGGTAGTAGCCACTGGCGGTCAGCGCCGTGGAGGCGCCGGAGCCGGTCACATCCATCGCCGCCAGGCGCCAGCGGTCGGTGCGCGACTTGCCGCTCTTGTTGTTGGAGTGCGAGCCCGCCACGTACACGCGGCTGCCCAGGGCAAAGCTGGCCTCGATGTCCATTTCCTCGTCGCTCTTGCAGCTGTCCAGGCCCGTGAGGCCGGCGCCGGTGCAGGCGGCGGCATCGGCCAGGCCCAGAGCGGTCCTGTCCAGCATCAGCGGCTTGATGGGCAGCCCGCCGGCGGGGCCATAGGCCGAGAAGGAGTTGCCGGCCGGCAGTGCATTGCCCGAGGCATCCTGGGCGGGCGCTTCGTCGTCGCCCACCAGCATGGTGGCGGCATCGATGACGATGGCCGTCGATGCGTCCGAGCGCCCGGCCAGCCAGCGCGGGCTGGTGTTGGCTGCGGTGTTGGCCGAGGCCGCGTACTTGATGGTGCGGCTGACGGAGGCGCCGCCCGCGTTGGTCAGCGTGACGGTGATGTCGGCATAGCCCACGCCGGTGGGCGTAATCCTGAGCACGGCGTTGCCGGCCTGGTTGGACGCGGCCAGGCCGGCGTCGGCCACCACGGCCTGGTTGCTCGAACGCGCAGTGACC
Source organism: Delftia sp. JD2 (assembly GCF_001682645.1). NCBI lineage: Bacteria > Pseudomonadati > Pseudomonadota > Betaproteobacteria > Burkholderiales > Comamonadaceae > Delftia > Delftia sp. JD2. The sequence continues at coordinate 76,571 of NZ_LFJT01000001.1, read as the reverse complement.
TGTACGCCGCCAGCACTCCCCGCATCCTGCACCGTGAAGCCGATGCCTGCCGAGGCCAGCGGGTCGTTGGCGTCGCCGACCACGCCGGAAAACGCGGTCAGTTCGGGCAGCGAAGCCGTCGGCGGGGCCGAGGCCATGAAAGGCACGCTCACTGCAGCCGTGCTCCCGCCGAGGCCGTTGACGGCGCGCACGCGCAGCGTATAGCTGCCGGGCTGCAGGCCTTCCAGCGCCTGGCTGTTGCCCAGGGCCAAGGCCGTGGAGGCTACCGATGCAAAGCTGTCCTGCGACAGCTCCACCACGTAGTAGGCGGCGCCCGGCACGGCGTCCCAGGCGGCCGTCACGCGGTTGCCGGCCGGGGTGGCCGCCAGGTTGGAGGGGGCGGCGGGCACGGTCGCCGGCACGGTCTCCAGCGGGGCCCAGGCCACGCCATAGAACACGCCGTCCTGCGGCGCGGCGATGGACTCGGCCGTGCCCGACAGCGTGCCGGTGTAGCCGCCGTGATCGAAGGCGCGGTACAGGCGGCCCGTGGTGTCGGTGGCCATCAGCATCACATTGCCGCCGCCGGTATCGAAGGCGGCCAGGCCGTGGACCTTGGACAGGCCGGCAATGGAGCCTGCGGGCTGCCAGCTGGTGCCGTCCATCGAAAGGCGGAATTTCCTGATGGCGCCGGTATCGTTGTCCGCCACGTAGACGGTGTTCGCCAGGGCGGGGCCGCCATCGAGTTGCAGGAAGGCGATGCCGCGGTAGGTGGAGGGCGTCAGGCCCGCCAGGGGCAGGGCCGTCTGGATGCCCGTGGTCGGCAAATTCGTGCCGATCTGGTTGAGCGAGCCGCCGTTGATGGCGGCGATCAACTGGCCGCCGGCGACCGCCAGGCCCTGGACATTGCTGCTGTTCAGTTGGGAGATGCCCGTGCCGTCGGCAGCCACGTGCCAGACGCCATTGTTGGCCGTGGCCGTGCCCTTGCCGCTGGCCCAGACGGCGCCACAGTCGCTGCTGGCTGCACCGCGGATGGTGTCCTTGCTGAAGGCCGTGGTGCCGAGCGGGCGCAGGCTTTTCACGTCGGAGTCGAACCCCACCACGGCCACGGCGCGCTGGGCCGCCGCTGCCGTGACGCCGTTGGGCTCGGTGCCGCCGGTGGCCACGGCATAGCCGGGAACCACCAGACACAGGCCATTGTCCGAGCGGTTGAGCAGGCCTTCCGAGCCCTTGCTGCTGGCCGTCAGCGGCGTTGCTCCGCCTGACAGCGGCAGCGATTGCACCAGCGTGCCGTCCACGCGGTACTCGTCCAGGTACACGGGCAGGGCGCCCGTGCCGGTGCCCACGCGGTAGGCCACCAGGTTGCCCGGGGTGAACGGCGCGGACCATGCAGCGCCACACAGGGCCAGGCAGGCCGTTGCAATCGCCTTGTGCCGCCAATCCAAAGTATCCATGCGCATGCTCACCATCCCCTGTGTGACAAATCGCGCGACTGTAAAAGGCGGCTGTGACAGCCCGGTGACGGCAGGCCATGCACGACGGCGGCAAGCTGCCATGCAAAAAAAGACGGCTCCCGCGGGGGAGCCGTCTTTGGTTCATTGCGCCGTGAAGCCTGCGCTTTGCTTTTTCTGGTTATGGGCGCCGCATGTCCACGGTGCAGTGGATCAGCGGATCAGCAGCACCGGCACCTGGCTGCCGGCCAGCACCTGGGTGCTGACCGAGCCCATGACCAGGCGGCCCAGCGCGCCATGGCCATGCGTGCCCATGACCAGCAGGTCGAACTTGCCTTCCTCGGCGGCCTTGATGATGGAGTCGGCGACCGGGCCCACCTTGCTCAGGCGCGTGGCCTGCACGCCGTGTTCGGCCAGGTAGCTGCACACGGGGTCCAGCACCTTGGTCGATTCCTCGGCGTAGTACTCGTCCACCACCTCCTTGCCCAGGGCGGCGCGCGCGCGGGCCGGCAGTTGGGGCTGGACGGTGATGGCGCTGTAGCTGTGGGCGGAGCCCAGGATCTCGGGGTGCGAGGTCAGGTAGGCCAGCATCTTCTGGGTGTAGGGGCTGCCATCGACTGCGAGCAGGATGTTCATGAAAGTCCTCCTTTGGTATGGCCCAAGACTAAGCCCAAGCCGGGATGGAGTGCTTGATCCAGGTCAAGCGCGGACCGGCGCATCTGCCACCTCTGCCGCCCCTGCGGTCATGTGCACCGGCAACTCGATGGTAGAGCGCGGGAAAAAGCCCTCCTGCTCGCCCTTGCGTGCATAGCCCAGCGGGTTGGCCACCACGCGGCAGCGCCAGGCGCTGCCATCGTCGCGCAGGCCCTCGGCCACATAGTCGCTGGGCGAATGCAGGTGGCCGTGCAGCCACAGTTCGGCAAAGGGCAGCAGGTCGTCGAGCACATTGCAAAAGCCGGCCGTGCCGGGCACCAGGCCATAGCGCGGATCGGCGCTGCGCAGGCTGGGCGCGAAGTGCGTGACGGCCACCGTGGGGCCGTCGAAAGGCCGGGCCAGCGCCTGGCGCAGCCATTGCTGGCAGACCAGCGACTGCTCGCGCATGGGCTCGGCCAGGAAGGGCTCGCCGCCGCGCGTGCCGCCGGTCTTGTGCAGGTAGAAGTTGGCGGCGCGAAAGGCCTTCTCGCGCAGCTTGAGCAGTCGGGTCAGGTCGCTCACGCCTTCGTGCATGGACATGGCGTCGTAGTCGCTCCACAGCGTGGTGCCCACGAAGCGCACGCCGCCCAGCACGGCGGTCTCGCGCTCCAGCCAGACCATGCCCATGCGCTCGCAGGCGGCGCGCAGGCGGGCATGGGCGGCGTCGAAGTCCTGCATGTCGTACTCATGGTTGCCCGGCACGAAGATCACGGGGCAGGGCCAGCCCGCGTACTGGGGCAGGGGAGAGAAGCGCTCCAGCCCGAAGTGCTCGCCTTGCAGCAGGCTGCCGCTTTGGTAGGAGCCTATGTCGCCGGCCAGCACCAGCACGTCGGCATCGGGTGCGGGCTCGGCGATGAAATGCGGATGGGCCTCGAGGTGCAGGTCGGACAGCAGCTGGATCTTCATGCGGCCAAGTGTAGAACCTGCGCTGGCGCGCGCCCCCGCAACGCGCTCTCAGGTGTGCGGGAAGGTGGCCTCGGCCGAGCGCGTGAGCGTGCGCAGCAGCCATTCATAGGCCTGCGGATGCTGGCCGCGCCGGCGCCACAGCGCATCCACATGCACGGGCTGCACGTCGAAGGGCAGTTCGCGCAGCACCAGCTTGTCGGCCATGCCGGTCACGGGCACGAAGTGGCGCGGCAGGATGGTCAGCAGGTTGGAGTTCATGACCACGCGCCCGGCCGTGAAGAACTGGTTGACGGTGAGCACCACCTGGCGCGTGCGGCCCAGCGAGGCCAGGGCCTCGTCGATGAAACCGAAGGAGCGGCCCGAGAAGCTCACCAGCATGTGGCGCGCCGCGCAGTAGTTGTCCAGCGTCAGCGGCACATCGGCCAGGGGATGGCCCTGGCGCATCACGCACAGGTACTCGCCTTCGTACAGGCGCCGACTGTCGAAGGCCACCAGGGCGCCCGACTGCGCGCGCGCCGTCAGGTCGGCCAGCGCGGCGGGGAAGTAGCCCACGGCCATGTCGGCCTCGCCGGCCTCCAGCAGGCCGCGCGGGTCGCGCGTGGTCAGCGGCAGCACGCGGATGCCCACGCCGGGCGCCTCGCGCTCCAGCAGGCTGAACATGGGCGGGATCAGCGTGGCCGCCGTGGCGTCGGCCATGGCCAGCACAAAGGTGGCGGTGGCGGTGGAAGGATGGAATTCGCCCGGCGTCAGCGTGTCCTGCAGTTGCTGCAGCGCCTCCCGGATCACGGGCCACAGCGCCAGCGCGCGCGGCGTGGGCTCCACGCCCTGGCCCTGGCGCACCAGGAGCTCGTCGCCCAGGGCCTCGCGCAGGCGGCGCAGGGCGTTGCTCACGGCCGGTTGGGTGATGGCCAGCTTGTGGGCCGCCCGCGTCAGGCTGCGCTCTGCCATCACCTCGTCGAAGACGCGCAGCAGGTTCAGATCCAGTGTGCGGAAGTTCAGGGCAGACATGGCGGCGGGCGCTGAGTCATCACTGGCGTGAATGCTACAGATTCAAGATATAAATTTGAAGAGCTCTAGGGTAAACCCTATAGTTACACCTAGTCGCCCGCCACGCCGTCAAAAGCGGCTATTTAACTGGGTTTATCTGCCATGAGCAACTTCATTTACAACTCCTACTGTGTCGAGCACCCTGGTGTGGTGCATGTCTATCAAGCCGCCGATGACCGCAAGAGCGCTGCCAAGCGTTTCTCCGGCAAGCGTGGCGCCAGCGCCCTGCTGCTCGCTGCCCTGGTGGCCGCGCTGATGGTGGTGGTCAACGAGGTCGCCCACAACTGGACCGACGGCCACATGCTGGGCGCCTGGGTGGTGCTGTGGGTTGCCGCCTTCATGGGCCTGGCCCTGTTCTCCGCTCCCGCCCGCCGCGCTGCCATGACGGCCCGCGCCGGCTACCGTGCCTGGACCGAGAGCCGCCAGCAGGCCGCTGCCGACGAGCGCATCTGGAATGCCGCCCTGCAGGACGCCCGCCTGATGGCCGACCTGGCCCGCGCCATGGATCGTCAAGGCAACTGATCTCTGCCTGGGGCGCCTTGCGGCGCTCCTCCAAAAAAGCCGCTGCCCACAAGGCGCGGCTTTTTTGTTGTCTGGGGAGCGTCGTTGAAACGCCACAAAAAAGCCTCGCACTGCGAGGCTTTTTCTATGGGTCGAGAGCTACTCAGGGATTCATTGTTCTGTGCATCTTCCACAGTCCATGAAACTGGCGCTGTCCAAAGCAAGGGGCACCGAGGAAGGGCCGCCCCGCACCGAGGGTGCCGTCCCCCCCGCGAAGCGAGAGGGGGAAGCGGCGTAGCCGCTCAGGGGGAGCTTTATGTCCCCAGGCGCTTTTCGAGTTCGGCCTTGGTCACCAGCAGCTCCTGGGGCAGCTTGTGGGCCAGCTTGTCGAAGTGCTCGGTGTGCAGCTGCATTTCCTCGGCCCAGGCGGCCTTGTCGATGCTGGTCACGCTGGCGAACTGGTCTGCGGAGAAGTCCAGGCCGGTCCAGTTGATCTCGGCGTACTGAGGCGCAATGCCGAAGGCGGTCTGCTCGCCCTGTGCCTGGCCTTCGAGGCGGTCGATCATCCACTTCAGCACGCGCATGTTCTCGCCGTAGCCGGGCCAGACGAACTTGCCGTCGGCGTTCTTGCGGAACCAGTTGGTGGTGAAGATCTTGGGCAGGACGGCGCCCTGGCCTTCGATCTTGGCGCCCAGCGTGAGCCAGTGCTGGAAGTAGTCGCTCATGTTGTAGCCGGCAAACGGCAGCATGGCGAAGGGGTCGCGGCGCACCACGCCCTGGGCGCCGAAGGCGGCGGCCGTGGTTTCCGAACCCATGGTGGCGGCCATGTAGACGCCTTCGGTCCAGTTGCGGGCCTCGGTCACCAGCGGCACGGTGGTGGAGCGGCGGCCGCCGAAGATGATGGCGTCGATCTTCACGCCCTTGGGATCGTCCCAGGCTTCGTCCAGCGCGGGGTTGTTGGTCGCGGCCACGGTGAAGCGGGCATTGGGGTGGGCGGCCTTGGCGCCGGTTTCGCGGGCGATCTGGGGCGTCCAGTCCTTGCCTTGCCAGTCGATCAGGTGATCGGGCTGCTTGCCGGTGTCCTTGTCCATGCCTTCCCACCACACGTCGTTGTCATCGGTCAGCGCGACGTTCGTGAAGATCACGTTCTTGTCGAGGCTGGCCATGCAGTTGGGGTTGGTGTGGTAGTTCGTGCCCGGGGCCACGCCGAAGTAGCCGGCTTCGGGGTTGATGGCGCGCAGCGAGCCGTCAGCCTGGGGCTTGATCCAGGCGATGTCGTCGCCGATGGTGGTGACCTTCCAGCCTTCGAAGACCTTGGGCGGCACCAGCATCGAGAAATTGGTCTTGCCGCAGGCGCTGGGGAAGGCCGCAGCCACGTGGTACTTCTTGCCCTGGGGGTTGGTCACGCCCAGGATGAGCATGTGCTCGGCCAGCCAGCCCTGGTCGCGGCCCATGGTGGAGGCGATGCGCAGCGCAAAGCACTTCTTGCCCAGCAGGGCGTTGCCGCCGTAGCCCGAGCCATAGCTCCAGATTTCGCGCGTCTCGGGGTAGTGGACGATGTACTTGGTCTTGTTGCAGGGCCAGCTGGTCTGGTCCTTCTCGCCTTCGGCCAGGGGCGCGCCCACGGTGTGCACGCAGGGAACGAACTCGCCTTCGACGCCGATCACGTCATACACGGCACGGCCCATGCGGGTCATGATCTTCATGTTGACGGCCACATAGGCGCTGTCGGACAGCTCCACGCCCACGTGGGCGATGGGCGAGCCCAGGGGGCCCATGGAGAAAGGCACCACATACATGGTGCGGCCGGCCATGCAGCCGTCGAACAGCGGCTGCAGCGTGGCGCGCATCTCGTTCGGGGCCATCCAGTTGTTGGTCGGGCCCGCATCTTCCTTGTTGGCCGAGCAGATGTAGGTGCGGTCCTCGACGCGCGCCACGTCGGACGGGTCGGACCAGGCCAGGTAGCTGCCGGGGCGCTTGACGGGATCGAGCTTCTTGAAGGTGCCGGCATCGACGAGCTGCTGGCACAGCTGCTCGTACTCTTCCTGGGAGCCGTCGCACCAGTGGATCCGGGCGGGCTTGCACAGTGCGGCCATCTCGGCCACCCAGGCGATCAGTCGGCTGTTCTTGACGTAGGCAGGGGCCTGGATGTTCAGGCCTTGCATGACGGGTGCGTTCATCGCGGAGCTTCCTTCAATTGAAAAAACCAGTTTTTCAAAGGGGACGCGCCTGTTGCCGCACCAACTTTGAGAAACGGGCTCTTGTTCAGTCGGCGCGCGAAGGAAGCTCTTCTCGGGGCGGCGAGGCGGCGCTGGCGGAAGCTGGCGGCGCACCGGCTGGGGATTCGATTCTAGGGAGCGGTCACGAATTTGTCAGCAAACGAATGGCAAAAACTATGCATTCTGTGCATTGAAATATGCAAGATGATCTGTCTGTTTGCCTATGCAATAGGCAAACAAAAAGCCCCGCAAAGCGGGGCTCGGTGCAGGGGGCGAAGGGGCCGTATCAGGCCATGTTGACGGCGATGAAGGCCAGCAGAAACATCATCACGGCACCTGCCAGGGGCAGGATGACGGGCATGTAGGGGACGATGGCCTCGGTGGCGTCTTCGGGGGGCGACTGCTCGCCGTGGTTCGCTGCGGGATCATGCGACATGCAAAAGCTCCTGGCTGCCAATGGGGATGCCCCATTCTAGGCAGGCCTGCCCGCCAGCGCCTTCGGGGAAAGCCATGACACAAGGGGCCAGGGGCCTGCTAGGGCTCTAGACGGCGTTGACCTGCATGCCTTCTGCCTGCAGGGCAGCGATGACCTCTTCGATATGGGCCTTGTTGCGGGTCTGCAGCACCAGCTCGATTTCCACGCTCTGCGCAGCCAGCATGGTGAAGGCGCGCTGGTGGTGGACTTCCTCGATATTGGCGCCCGCCGCTGCCACCGTGGCCGTGATGCGCGCCAGCACGCCGGGCACGTCGCGTGCGCTGACCTTGATGCGCGCCAGCCGCCCGGAGCGCACCATGCCGCGCCCGATGATGGCCGCCAGCAGCAGCGGGTCGATGTTGCCGCCCGACAGGATCAGCCCCACCTTCTTGCCCGCGAAGTGCTGCGGATGGCGCAGCAGCGCGGCCAGGCCCGCGGCGCCCGCACCCTCGACCAGGGTCTTCTCGATCTCCAGCAGCATGAGCACGGCCTGCTCGATGTCGCCTTCATCGACCAGCAGCATGTCGTCCACCAGGCGCGATACGACTTCCTGCGTGATCGCGCCGGGCTGGGTGACGGCAATGCCCTCGGCGATGGTCGAGGTGCCCATGGGCAGCCCGGCCTGGCGCACGGCATTGAACATGGACGGAAAGCGCTGGGTCTGCACGCCGATGATCTCGATGCCCGGGTTCAGTCCCTTGGCGGCCGTGGCCACGCCCGCGATCAGGCCGCCGCCGCCGATGGCCACGATGAGCTGGTCCAGGTCGGGCTGCTCGGCCAGCATCTCCAGCGCCAGCGTGCCCTGGCCCGCCGCGATCTGCTCGTCGTCATAGGGGTGGACGAAGCACAGGCCCTGCTGCTCGGCCAGCGTGTAGGCGTGCTGGCGCGCCTCGGCCAGGGAGTCGCCGTGCAGCACGATCTCGGCGCCGAAGCCGCGCGTGCGCTCCACCTTCACGCCCGGCGTGAAGCGCGGCATGACGATGACGGCACGCACGCCCAGGCGCTGCGCGTGGTAGGCCACGCCCTGGGCATGGTTGCCGGCGCTCATGGCGACCACGCCGCGCGCGCGCTCCTCGGGCGAGAGCTGGGCCAGCTTGTTGAGGGCGCCGCGTTCCTTGAACGAGGCCGTGAACTGCAGGTTCTCGAACTTGAGGTAGACCTGCGCTCCCGTGATCTGGGACAGCGTGCGCGATTCCACGCAGGGCGTTTCGAGCACGGCGCCGCGCAGGCGGTCGGCGGCGTTCTGGATGTCTTGGAGGCTGAGCATCACGCATTGTGGCGCACGGCGGCCCGGGCGCGCGGCAGGGCACGCCATGGATTCCCCGCAGAAAGCGCCGCACCGGCGCGATCCATAAAATGAGAATCATTCTTGTCTTTGGGGCGCACACCGCTCCGGCTGGCCATGGCTCTTTCCTCTGTCCAAACACCTGCACGCCCTCCGCGCTGGCTGGGGCGGGGCACGCTGCGTGCCTGCGACTTCAGCGGTCCCGACTACCGCATCCTCGACGCCGAGGTCACGGCCGAGGACGCGCTGCTGGCCGGGCACCTGCAGTCCTGGCAGGTCCAGCCCGGCCTGTGGCTGCATGGCGTGGAGGCGCGCGACCTGCGCACCATGAGCACGCGTTCGCCGGCCGTGCCGGGGCTGCATCTGGTCGTGCTGCTGGAGGGCTGCGTGGACGTGGCCTTTGGCAGCCAGGGCCTGCAGATGCAGGTGGCGCCCGCCAGCCCGGCCGGTGCCCATGCGCAGGCCTGCGGCGCCGTCATCCATTCGCGGCCCGGCGACATGTTCATGCGGCATTGGCGGCGCGGCAAGTTCGAGCGCAAGCTCAGCATCACCGTTCAGCCGCAATGGTTTGCCGCCCAGGCCCTGCCTATGGTCGCGCCACCGCTGCTGCGGCACTGGATGGAGCAGCAGTTGCTGGCCATACAGCCCTGGCAGCCATCGCCGCGCGCCGTGGCGGTGGCCGAGCAGATCATCCAGCTGGCGCGTGAAGGCTCTGCCCCCCTGCTGCTGGCCAGCCGCGCGCTGGAGCTGGTGCACGAGGCCGTGCAGGCGCTGGACGCGCCCGAGCCCGACCCAGCGCAGACCGTGCCGGGCGTGCTGGGCGTGCGCGAACACCGGCGCATGGCGCGCCTCAAGGCCTTGCTGGACAGCGGCGGCGACGGCTGCCGCCCGCTGGCCGAAATCGCGCGCGAGGTCGGCCTGAGCGCCAGCGCCCTGCAGCGCCAGTTCCGCCTGGCCTACGGATCGAGCATCGACGGGTACCGGCGCGAGCAGCGGCTGGAACGCGCCTGGGCCGCGCTGGAGCAGACGGGCTGCAGCGTCTCCGAGGTCGCGCATGCGGCCGGCTATTCCAGCGCCGCCAATTTCTCCACGGCCTTCAAGCGCCGCTTCGGCATCTCTCCCAAGCTGGTGCGCGCCAGGCTCTGAGGGCCTGGGCCGCTGTATGGGTTTATGGGCGTATGGGCCTATGGGTTGATGGGCTTATGGGCGCGCTGCGCAAACGTCGGCGGGGCTGGCGCAAACCCCGCGGGCGCCGGGCGATGCTGCAATCACCGAACGAAAGGACATCCGTCAATGACACAGCTGCAGGCACGCACTTCGGTGCGCATGGACAGGGCCGAGGAGGCCATCGCCGCCATCGTCGGGCACATGCAGGAGCACGACATCACCGTGCGCCGCGAAGGCGCGCGCTGGGTGGCCGACTACGAAGGCGGCCGGGGCCAGCTGTGGCTGGAGGACCAGCAGGTCCATGCCGAGGTGGCGGCACCCGGCGTGGAGCTGCTGCAGGACATGAAGCTCATGCTGGCCCACCTGCTGCTGGAGGCCACGGGCGCCGCCGACGGCTCCCTTGCCTGGGAGGGTGACGGCGCCGCGCTGCAGCGCCCGCCGGCCTTCCGCGAACTGCGGGTGCTGGCCGTGCGCGATCTCACGCCGCACATGCGCCGCGTGCGCTTTGCCTGCGACGACATGGCGCGCTATGCGCAGGACACCAACATCCACGTCAAGCTGCTGTTCCCCCAGCCCGGCGTGACCGAGCCCGAATGGCCCACGCTGTCGGCCAGCGGCCTGCTGCGCCTGCCCGAGGGCGACATGCGCCTGGACATGCGCACGTACACCATGCGTGCGATGGGAATGGCCCAAGACGGCGCCGACGGATGGATCGACGTGGACTTCGTGCTGCACGAGGACGCCGGCCCCGGGTCCGCCTGGGCCGCGCGCGCCCAGCCGGGCCAGCGCATCGGCATGACCGGCCCCGGCGGGCGCACGGCCACGCCGGCCGACTGGATGCTGCTGGCCGGCGACGACACCGGCCTGCCGGCCATGCTGCGCATTGCGGCCGCCCTGCCGGCGCACACGCGCGGCCATGTGTTTGCCGAGGTCCAGGGCCCGCAGGACGAGCAGCCCGTGCAGGCGCCCGCAGGCCTGCAATGGCATTGGCTGCACCGGGGCGCTGCCGAGGCCGGCACCACCACGCTGCTGATCGACGCGCTGCGCGCCGTGCGCTGGCCGGATGCGTTGGCCGGTCATCCCTCCAGCCGCTTCGTCTGGGCCGCTGGCGAGTTCGACACCGCCCAGGCCGTGCGCCAGTGGGCGCGCGAGGAGCGCGGGCTGGAAAAGCACGAGCAGCTGGTCGTGGCCTATTGGCGGCGCGGCATGAGCGAGTCGGATTTCAAGGCAGCGAAGTAGGTCGCGAAGCAGGCCACGCAGGAGGCCGGCACCTCAGGTGGCGCTGCGCTCCTGACGCAGCAGGAATTTCTGCAGCTTGCCTGTGGGCGTGCGCGGCAGGCTGGCCGCAAAGACGAATTCACGCGGGATCTTGTAGCGCGCCAGCCTGTCGGCCAGGAACTGCTGCAGTGCCTCGGCCTCCGGCGCGGCCTCGCCGCGCGTCACCACGTGGGCGACGACGGTCTCGCCCCATTCGGCGTGGGGCCTGCCCACGACGGCGACATCGGCGACCTGGGGATGGGCCGACAGCGCGTCCTCCACCTCCTTGGAATACACGTTCTCGCCACCCGTGATGACCATGTCCTTGGTCCGGTCCACGATGAAGAGATAGCCCGCGTCGTCCAGGCGCGCAAGATCGCCCGTGCGGTACCAGCCGCCCGGTGCGAAGGCGGCAGCCGTGGCCTGGGCGTCGTGCAGGTAGCCGTCCATCACGCTGCCGGTGCGCAGCCAGATCTCGCCGGTGTCGCCCGGGCCGGCATCCTCGCCGTCGTCGCGCACCACGCGCATGTCCACGCCGGGCAGGGCCACGCGGCCGATGGAGCCGGCCCGCTCCACCTGCTCCTCGGGGTAGAGCGTGGTGCCCGTGGGGCCGGTCTCGGTCATGCCGTAGACCTGGTAGAAGCGGTCGCTGCGGTAGGCCGTGGCCAGCTTGTGTGCCATCTCGGCGCCGATGGGGCCGCCGCCGTAGACCCAGGCGCGCACGCTGCTCAGGTCGTAGCGGGCAAAGTCGGGCAGCATCTGCAGCGGCGCAAAGTAGGAGACGGGGGCGCCGAAGTACAGCGTCACGCCCTCGTCCTGCACGGCCTGCAGGAAATGCTGGGGGTGGTACTCGCGCAGCAGCACCACGGTGCCGCCCATGTACAGCGTGCCGCCAAACCAGTTGTTGAGCGGCGAGGAGTGCCAGATGGGCATGGCCATCAGCGTGCGTTCCTCGCGCGTGATGGACAGGCCCAGCGCCGCTGTGATCGCCGCCAGCGTGACGGCGCGGTGGCTCAGCAGGCAGCCCTTGGGCCGGCCCGTGGTGCCCGAGGTGTAGAGCACCTGGGCGATGTCGCCATCGGCGGGCCGCGTGCCTTCCATGGGCCTGGCGGCCGCCACCAGCGTGTCCCAGTCCTGGACACCCGGGACGGCCTCTTGCGCCTCGGTCACAAGGCGGGCGCAGGGGTGTGGCGCGGCGGCGACCACGGGCGCGAGTGCGGCGTCAAACACCAGGGCCTTGCACTGCGCGTGGTCGAGGATGTACTGCAGCTCGGGCGCCTGCAGCTTGTGGTTGACGGGCACCAGCGCGGCGCCCAGGCGCCAGGCGCCGAACAGGGCTTCGACAAAGCCCGGCGTGTTCAGGCACATCAGGGCCACGGTATCGCCCCGGCCCACGCCCTGGGCCTGGAGCACGGCGGCCGCGCGTTGCGAGCGCCGCTGCATGTCGGCATAGCTGATGGAGGCGCCGCGGTCGCGCAGAAAGGCCTTGGCGGGCGTCTTGCGCACGGCGCTGTCGAAGGCGTCGAGCAGGTTCATGTCTTGTCTCCTTGTGCTTTGTTGTGTGGTGGGCCGGCGGCCGCTTCAGGCGGGCAGCGCGCGCTGAAGGATGGCGGCGATGTCCAGGCCTGCCGGGTCGAAGGCGCCCGCCACCATGGCGCCCTGCTGCGCCCCCAGGCGCGTGGCGATGAAGCCATCGGCCATGGCGGGCGGCGCATGGCGGCGCAGCAGGCAGGCCTGGGCCAGCAGCACCAGGTCCTGCACCAGGCGGCGTGCCTGGGCCTCGAGCTGGTCAGGCGGGCCGGACAGGCGCCGTGCCAGCGATTGCGCCTGCTGCAGCAGCGCGGGCTCGCCCGCTGCCGTGTCGATCAGGTCCTGCAGCAGCAGCTGTGCGCCGTCGGGCTCGCGCGAGATGGCGCGCAGCACGTCCAGGCACATGACGTTGCCCGAGCCTTCCCAGATCGAGTTCACGGGCGCCTCGCGGAACAGGCGCGCCATCACGCCCGTGTCCACATAGCCGTTGCCGCCCAGCACCTCCATGGCCTCGCCCGTCAGCTCCACGCCGCGCTTGCAGACCCAGAACTTGGCCGCTGGCGTCATGATGCGTTTCCAGGCGCGCTCCAGCGGATCACCCTCGTCGCCTCCACGCTCATAGGCCTGGGCCAGGCGCATGGCGATCTGCAGCGCGGCCTCGCTTTCCAGCGCCAGATCGGCCAGCACGGTGCGCATCAGCGGCTGCTCGGCCAGCTGCTTGCCGAAGACGCTGCGCCGGCGCGCATAGGCCAGGGCCTGCACCGTGGCCGAGCGCAGGATGGCGGCGCTGCCCAGCACGCAGTTCAGGCGGGTGTAGGTGGCCATCTCGATGATGGTGGGAATGCCCCGGCCTTCCTCGCCCATCAGGATGCCCCAGGCGTCCTCGAACTCCACTTCGCTGCTGGAGTTGCTGCGGTTGCCCACCTTGTCCTTCAGGCGCTGCACGCGCACGGCATTCCTGCTGCCGTCCGGGCGCCAGCGCGGTACGTAGAAGCAGGCCTGCCCACCGCCTTCCCCCATGCGCGCCACCACCAGGTGGGCATCGCACATGGGTGCCGAGAAGAACCACTTGTGGCCGCGCAGCAGGTACTCGCCGCCACGCCCGCCGGCGTGCACCGGCATGGCCACCGTCGTGTTGGCGCGCACGTCGGAGCCGCCCTGCTTCTCGGTCATGCCCATGCCCAGCCACATCGATGCCTTGTCGGCCACGGGCAGGTCGCGCGGATCGTATTCGTGGCTGAACAGCTTGCCCTGCAGCTGCTGCCACAGCGCCGGTTCCTTTTGCAGCAGCGGGATGGCGGCCGTGGTCATGGTGGCCGGGCACAGCGTGCCCTGTTCGACCTGGCCGTGCAGGTAAAAACCTGCGGCCCAGGCGCTCCAGCGGCCCGCGCTGCTGTCCTCGAAGGGCAGGGAGATCAGCCCCTGCTGCCGGTATAGTCCCAGCAGCGTGTGCCAGCTCGGGTGGAACTCCACGGCGTCGATGATGCGGCCGCGCGCGTCGAAGCGGTGCAGCTCGGGCGTGTGGCGGTTGGCCTGCTCGGCCAGCTCCCAGGTGGCGCGCTCGCCCAGCTGCTGCGCATAGCGCGACAGCGAAGGAATGTGGCGCGCGGCGCCGTTGCGCTGAAGGGCCTCGGCCAGGGCAGGATCGGCCTCCAGCAGGTTGAAGTCGGTGAGTTCGTCGACCTGGTTCAGTACGTCGTGCGTGTTCCAGGTGCGCCCTGTCTGCAATGTCTGGCCGGTGCTCATGCGTGTCTCCGTGATCGTTGGTCTCAACGCAAAAGTCTAGGAAAAATGCCCAGCAAAGGTGTTCGGGTTTCACGGCAGCAGCCGCAGCCGCCCAAAGTGCGGCGCCGCCCCCTGCAATCGCGCGCGCAGGCCACCTCGCAGGCGCTGCAGGACGCCTTTGTTCGGCTTGTGATCGAGCAGGGCTACGAGCGCACCACGGTGCGCGAGGTGGCCGCCGTGGCCGGCGTGGGCCTGGGCACCTTCTACGAATACTTCGGCAACATGGACACGCTGGCGGCCATGTGCATCCACCGCCAGGTGCAGGCCCTGCACGCCCAGGGGCTGCAGACGCTGCAGGACAGTGCCGGCATGCCGCTGGCCACGCGCGTGGACCGCCTGCTGGACACCCTGGTCGACGGCATTGCGCGCGAGGCGCCGATGTGGGCCGCGCTGTTCATGCTGGAGCGCAAGGTGTCCGCGCCCGAGCCCTTCCGCCGCCACTACCAGGCCTATGTACAGCTGTGGGGCACGGCATTGCAGGACTGCGATCCGCCGCTGCCCGCGCCGGCCCAGCCCCTGGCACGGCTGCTGCACACGCTGACCTATGGCTGGGTGTCGCAGTCGCTGCTGGCGCTGGGGCCGCAGCAGACGCTGCAGCAGCTGCGCGCGCCGCTGGGCTGGGCCATCCATGCGCTGCTGCGCGAGGCGCAGGCTCCGTCCGCGTAGCGGACCCCGCAGCGGACCCCGGCGGCCTTCAGTGGCGCAGGATCAGACGCGCGGAAAGCGCAGCGTGAAGCGGGCGCCGCCCTGCTCGGAGTCGTCGGCCTCCACGCTGCCGCCCTGGGAGACGGTCAGTGCCTTGACGATGGACAGGCCCAGGCCCGAGCCCTCGCGGCGGCGCTTGCCGGGCACCTGGGCAAAGCGCTGGAAGGGGTGGGAGCGCAGCTCGCTGGGCAGGCCGGGACCGGCATCGCTGATGCGCAGCACGGCCCAGGCACGGCCTTCGATATCGGATTCCACCGTCAGCGCCACGCCCAGCCATGCGCCGCTGGCCGCATGGCGGATGGCGTTGCTGACGAGGTTGGAGAGGATCTGGCGCATGCGGTCGGCGTCGGCACGGATGTCGGCCATGCCGATGTCACTGGGCGCGGGCAGGTGCATCTCCAGCTGCATGCCATGCTGCAGGAGCTGGGGGTGCAGGTGGTCCAGCGTCTCGGCCACGAGTTCGGCCAGGTCCAGGCGCTGCTTTTGCAGCGACAGCTGGCCGGCATCGGCCATGGACAGCGTGTGCAGGTCGCCGACCAGCCGGCCCAGGTGCTCGACCTGGAACAGCAGCGTGTTCAGCTCGGTGTCGTCTGCGGCGATGACGCCGTCGCAGATGGCATGCAGGCGCGCCTGCAGCACGGTCAGCGGCGTGCGCAGCTCGTGCGAGATCGAGGCCGCCGTGGCGCGGCGCTCGGCCTCCAGCGTCTCCAGCGAATCGATCATGCGGTTGAAGGCCACCACCATCTCGGCCATCTCGCCATGGGCCTTGCCGGGCAGGGCGCGCGCGCTGAAGTCGCCCAGCTCCACGCGCTTGGCCACCTCGACCATGGACGCCAGGGGCCGCGTCACCAGGCGCGAGACCCAGAAGCCCACGGCCAGCCCGAAGGGCAGGCACACCAGCAGGCCGATGACCAGGGACCATTTCTCGCCGAACAGCAGATCGCCCGTCCAGTACTGGCCGTAGATCTGCATGGCGCGCGGGCTGTCTTCCAGCGACTGCGCGTTGAGTTCGTCCAGCTCGATCTGCACGGCCGGCGGCAGGCTGCTGTAGAAGTCGCGGTACTGGATCTCCGAGAACACCAGCACGCCGATGGCCAGCAGGGCAATGGTGCTGAGCACGGTGGCCGTGATCCACAGGCCGAAGCGCACCCAGATGCGGTTGGGCCTCAGTCCCAGGGCCATAGCCGGTAGCCAATGCCGCGCACGGTCTCGATCAGGCCTTCCTGGCCGGCCAGCTGCAGCTTGCGGCGCAGCTTGGACAGATGGGAGTCGATGACGCGCTCCAGCGCATCGCTCTCGGGCAGGCAGTGCTCGATCAGGTGGGAGCGCGAGAAGCAGCGCCGGGGCTGGGCCGCCAGGCAGGCCAGCAGGCGGAATTCGGTCAGCGTCAGGGGCAGCGGCAGGGCGCGGCCCTCGTTGTCGTAGACCACGGCGCTGTGCGCCTCGGAGTCGATCTCGATGGGACCCACGCGGATGGGCGCGGGCGCCGGGTTCTTGCGTGCCTGGGTGCGGCGCAGCACGGCGCGCACGCGGGCCACGACCTCGGGCGGATTGAAGGGCTTGACCACGTAGTCGTCGGCGCCCAGGCGCAGGGCCAGCAGCTTGTCCACATCGTCGGCCAGCGCCGTGACCATGATCACGGGCGTCTGGCTGTCATCGCGGATCGCGCGCAACACGTCGATGCCGTCCATGCCGGGAAGGTGGATGTCCAGCAGCACCAGGTCGGGCCGCAGCAGGCGGAACAGCTGCAGCGCCTCCTGGCCGTCCGAGGCCATGCGCGAACGCAGCCCGTCCCGCTCGAGATAGGCCGTCAGGATGCTGGCGATGGCGGGCTCGTCTTCGACGACGAGCACGAGGGGGGTGGTTGCCGTTGGCTGTGCTGTGGAGTTCATGGGAAAGCTGGCAGGGCCAGGCGCACATTATGGTGCGATGCCCTGGATGCCGCCGCCCCTCCATATTGGCTCCACGAAGTCTGCAATCGCGCGCAAGGCTGGCGCTGTTCATTTCCTGCGGACCCATCAGCGGCTATTGGTAGCTCATCGTGAAGGTCGCCCTGCCATAGGCCATGCCAGGTGTCACGCTGCCGGCCGTCTGCACCAGGCGCGCGCTCAGCGGAATCTTCAGGCTGTTCTGCCCCTGTGCGACCTGGCCCGCATTCCATTGGTTGGCATTGCCCAGGCTGCCGGAGTCGGGGCCGAAGCTCACGGGCACGTTGTTTCTCAGTACCTGTATGCCGACACCCCGGGCCTTGGAATTTTGGGCCAGCGTCAGCGTGCTCGATCGGTTGGTCGCCTGGGTGGCATCCGTCAGCGTGATGAAGGCGGTCAGGCGTGTATTGGCTTCGCCTCCCGCGCAGGTCAACTCGATGCTGAAGTCCTTGGCTGCCGTGACGGACCCGATTCCCTTGAAATCGGCGAACGGGGCGGGGGCCATGGTCACGTCGATCTTGCCCGTGGACACCCGGCAGGTCGGCGGCCTGGGGCGGCTGCTGACGTTGACGGTGATGCCACTTGAAAAGAATATCGTGGCCAGCAAGTCGCGGGCATTGCTGGTTCCTGAGTAGATTCGTGCAAAGCTGCCATTCAGGGAACCGCCAGAGGTGAGTTCTCCGGTTTTCACGAGCTCGAGGGTCATGTTGTTGCTTGGCAGTGAATGGAATATGCCCTGTTTCAGCATGGACCCTGAATAAGGCGCGGCTCTTTCCCACGTGATTTTCATGCCCAGGTTGGGGATGGCGGTGGAATATATTCCACCGCTTTCCGTTCCAATGCCTTCTATGTAATAAAAATCATTGTCGCAATAAATGTGGTAGCTGCCGGCTCCGGTATTTTGTAAATTCATTGTCCTGGAATAGACAACGCTGCCAATCGGATAATTTTCATTGACGATGGTGGGGGTGTTGGCTGAACCCGGAAACTGGGCATTCCAGCCCTGGGAGGAACAACGGGCCCAGGATGAAATAGGGGCCATACAAAAAATCAAGAGGAGAGGCGTGGCCAATGCATGGCGCAAGATGGCTGTGAAAGACATGCTGTGAACTCCAGCCTGGAAGATATGGATCAATGCCTTGGGACAGGTGGCATAGGGCGCGATATCCGGCCAATGTACTGACCTGCATGCGGCCTTGGAATTGGAGCGTTCTGAAAATAAACTCGGAATCATCCGAGTCCGCGGTGATCGGGCGGTCCGCAACTGGCTCTTGCCCGGGTTGGGGCAGAGAGGCTCCCGCAAGGCGCTGCGCTCTCCATGTTTCCTCCATAAAGCCTGCAACCTCGCGCAAGCTTGGCCGCGTCCAATGGCTATCCGGGGACATGGTTCCCTGGCCCCGTTTTCCCGGCCCTCCCCTCGATCATCCCCTCCCGCCTGTCCATCCCGTGAACCACGCCGCCGCGACGCATCGCCTCTCCAGCCTGTGCCTGGGCGCCGCCCTGGCGCTGGCCGGTTGCTCCTCGCCGCCTCCGGCGCAGCTTGACGGCTCGGTGCCCACGCAGTGGACGCAGCCCCTGCCCGCCGCCGCGCCGGGTGCACCTGGCTCGGCCGCAGCGCCCGACCTGCAGGGCTGGTGGAAGGCCTGGGGCGACGAATCCCTGAACACCCTGGTCGAGGAGGCGCTGGCCGCCAACCTCGACCTGTCCCAGGCCCAGTCGCGCCTGCGCCAGCAACGGCTGCTGGCCGGCACGGCCGGCTCGGCCTTCCGGCCCGTGTTCACGGCCGGTGCGCGCACGCTGCAGGACATTGCGGCCATCGACTCGTATTTCCACGCCAGCATCGACGTGAGCTGGGACCTGGGCCTGTTCGGCGCCCGCGAGGCCGGCGAGCGCAATGCCGCCGCCTCCGTGCTTGACGCACGGGGCCGACTGCAGGCGGCCCGCGTGGCCCTGGTGGCCGATGTGGTCCACCGCTATCTGGACATCCGCATGGCGCAGCGCCAGCGCGCCCTGATCGACGAACAGGCACTGCTGGATGCGCGTGCCCTGCAACTGGCCCAGGTGCGCCAGCAGCAGCGCCTGGGAACGGCCGAGGCCGTGCACCAGCTGCAACTGCAGGCCGGCCAGAGCGCGGCATTGCGTGCCAGCCTGCGCGAAACCCAGGCCCGCAGCGCCCACATGCTGGCCGCCTTGCTGGGCCGCACGCGGCCCGATGCGCAGTGGCTGCAGGCCGATGCCAAGGCCCCGCTGCCCGGCCCCCAGGCGCTGGGCGTGGCCGTCCTGCCGGCCGACCTGCTGCGCACGCGCCCCGACATCCAGGTGGCGCAGGCCGCCGTGGAACGCGCCGCGGCCGAGCAGGGCATTGCGCATGCGGCGCTGTATCCGCGCTTCGTGATCGGCGGCTCGCTGCTGTACTCGTTCAACATCACCCAGAACCTGCGTACCACGCAGGACAACGCACCCACCTTCGGGCCGCAGATCGACATTCCCCTGTTCGACTGGGGCCGCCGCCGCTCCCAGGCCGACGCCAGCGAGCTGGCGCTGCAGGCCGCCATCCAGGCCTACCGCCAGAGCGTGCTTGACGGCGTGGCCGAGGTCGAGTCCGCACTGGCCGCGCTGGACGCCCAGCGCGAGCGCATCGCCTCGCTGCAGTCCACCCAGCAGGTGCTGGCCGAGCGCGAGCGCGTGCAGGACCAGCGCCTGAAGCTGGGCCTGGACAGCGAATTCGGCGGCCTGGCGCCCCGTCGCGCCGCGCTGCAGGCGCGCAGCGAGCAGACCACGGCCCTGGCCGCCCATGCGCTGGCCTACGTGGCGCTGTACAAGGCCCTGGGCGGCGCGCCGCTGCCGGCGGAGGACCAGGACGCTGCCGACAGCGGCATGGCTCCACTGGCTCCGCTCGCACAAGGAGCGCCCTCATGATCGCCCTGGCACGCAAGACGCTGGTGCACGAGTGGCGCCGCTTCATTCCCTCCGTCTTCGCCGTGGGCTTCTCCGGCGTGCTGCTGGCCATGCAGGCTGCGCTGGTGCTGGGCATCTTCGGCTCGGCCGCGCTGTATGTGACGGCTTCCTCGGCCGACCTGTGGATCGGCTACCCGGGCACGCAGAGCGTGAACTTCGGCCGCACCATCGGCCGCGACGTGGACATGCGCCTGCGCATGGACCCCGATGTCGCGGCGGTCGAGCCCTATGTCTGGGTGGACGGCGACTGGCGCTCGGACTCGGCGGCCGGTGGCGCGGCGAGCGAGCACGGTGGCGGCGTGTCGGTCTACCTGTCGGGCATTGCCACCGATGACGCCTCCATGCTGTTTTCCCACGTGCTCCAGCCCTGGCAGCGCCAGCGCCTGCGCGAGACCGGCGCCGTGATCGTGGACCGGGCCGACCTGCAGACCCTGGGCACCAGCGAAGGCGGCGTGGCCTGGGTCAACAACCACCGCGTGCAGGTGGTGGCGGCCGTGGACGGCCTGCGTGGCCTGGGCGGCGTGAACGTATTGGCCTCGCTGGCCACGGCCCGCGAGATTGCGGGCGACCCCGGCCAGGGCAGCACCTATTTCGTGGCGCGCGTGCGCCCGGGCGCCTCGGCCAAGGCCGTGAAGCAGCGCCTGAACCAGCCCACGCCCAGCTTCGGCCCCTACGAAGCCTGGACGGCCAGGGAATTCGCGCGGCGCTCGCAGCGCTACTGGATGTTCGACACGGGCGCCGGCGCGGGCGTGCTGTTCATGGCCGTCATCGTCTGCCTGGTGGGCTCGGTGGTCACCAGCCAGTCGCTC
This sequence comes from Delftia sp. JD2, assembly GCF_001682645.1. NCBI lineage: Bacteria > Pseudomonadati > Pseudomonadota > Betaproteobacteria > Burkholderiales > Comamonadaceae > Delftia > Delftia sp. JD2. Next base: position 55,879 of record NZ_LFJT01000001.1, on the reverse strand, counting down.
AAGGCCGTGGTGGCCGCTTCCTCGCGCGAGTACGCCGTGCTCAACGCGCTGGGCGTGAGCCGCGCGGCACTGGGCCGTGTGGTGGTCGAGCAGGCCTGCTGGATCGGTGGCCTGGGCTTTGTGATGGCCGCGCTGGCCAGCGCCGTATTGCTGGCCCTGGCCATGGCCTACCGCGTGCCCGTGGCGCTGAACGCATCGGCCGTGCTGGCCTGCGCCGTGCTGGTGGCCGTGCTGTCCCTGCTGTCGGGCCTGGGCGCCATGCGCAGCCTGCTGCGTGCCGACCCGGCCACGCTGCTGCGCTGAAGACGGCCAGACCCCATGAACGTGATGAATGCCCACTCCCCCGCGCCCACGGCGGCGCCCCGTACGGCACCCAGCCTGGAGGCCGTGCGCCTGTGCAAGTCCTTCCTGTCGGGCATGGTCAGCGTGCAGGTGCTGCAAGGCCTGTCCGTGTCGCTGTACCCGAGCGAGCTGAGCCTGATCTCCGGGCCCTCGGGCTGCGGCAAGAGCACGCTGCTGTCGCTGATGTCGGGCCTGCAGGCGCCCGACAGCGGCCACGCCATGGCGCTGGGCGAGGACCTGGGCAAGCTGGGCACGCGGGCGCTGGAGAAATTCCGCCTGCGCCATACGGGCTTCGTCTTCCAGGGCTTCAACCTGTTCCCGGCGCTGACGGCCATCGAGCAGGTACAGCTGCCCCTGGGCTACATGGGCCTGCGCAGCGACGAGGCCCTGCGCCGCGCGCAGCAGGCGCTGGACGAGGTCGGCCTGTCCCACCGCGCCCACATGCGCCCGGCCGAACTGTCGGGCGGCGAAAAGCAGCGCGTGGCCATCGCCCGCGCCATGGCCAAGGCGCCGCAGCTGCTGTTTGCCGACGAACCCACGAGTGCGCTGGATGCCGAAAGCGGCCAGCGCGTCATCGACATCCTGCACCGCGCGGCGCGCAACCATGGCACGACCGTGCTGTGCGTGAGCCATGACCCGCGCCTGGTGCGCCATGCCGACCGCGTGCTCGGCATGGAGGACGGCGCCATCCGCAGCGACTGGCGCCAGACCTCCCCGTTGAAGGAAAAAGAATGAAGTACCCCCTGAGCGGCCTTGCCGCGTCCACTGCCGGTCTGGCTGCAGCGCTGGCCGCCGCCGCGCTGCTGGCGGGCTGCGGTCCTTCGCACGATGCGCCTGCCAATGCCGGCCAGGCCAGCGCCAAGGCGCAGCAAAACGGCCCGGCGGCCGTGGCCATGGCGCGCGGCAAGATCGAGGTGGAAGGCGGCCTGCTGGACCTGTCGCCTGCCGTGGCCGGCGTGGTGCAGCAGCTGTCCGTCAAGGAAGGCCAGTCCGTGCAGCGCGGCCAGTTGCTGCTGAGGCTGGCCGACGATACGGGCCAGGCCGACCTGGCCGTGGCCGAGTCCGAGGCCCAGCTGGCCAAGGCCCGCCAGAAGGCACGCGCCGCGCGCCTGCCCCAGCTCAAGCAGACCCTGTCTCGCTGGCAGGCCGCAGCGCGCGAGGGCGCCGCCGATGCGCAGAACGTGGACGAGGCCGCGCAGGCGCTGCGCGATGCCCAGGCCGAGATCGACGTGGCCGCGGCCGAGGCCCAGGTGGCACAGCGCAAGCTCGAACAATTGCGCGCCCAGCACAAGCGCCAGGAACTGCGCGCGCCCGAGGCCGGCACCGTGGTGCGCCTGGCCACCCACGCGGGCAGCCAGGCCGTGCCCGGCACGCCGGCCGTGGTGCTGCTGCCGCAGCGCCCGCTGCAGGTGCGCGCCGAAATCAACGAAAGCTTCGCCGCCGCCGTGCGCGAAGGCATGCGGGCCACGGTGACGCTGGACGCCGATGGCGCCGCACAGCAGCAACTGCCCTCGGCACGCGTGCTGCGCATCAGCCCCGTCTATGGCACGGCGCGGCTGCAGGACGACCAGCAGCGCGGGCCGGTGCGTGTCATCGAGTGCGTGCTGGTCTTCGAGCAAGCTCCCGCCGCCGCCGTGCGCGTGGGTCAAAACGTAAGGGTGCAGTTCCATGAATAAGCGCATTCCCCTGTATCTGGACACCGCCGCCCCCGGCTGGATGGTGCAAAGCGACTTCGACGGCACGATCAGCCTGCTGGACGTGACCGACACCCTGCTCAACCGCTTCGGCAAGCCCGGCTGGCAGGAACTGGAAGACGCCTGGGAGCGCGGCGAGATCGGCTCGCGCGAATGCATGAAGGGCCAGGTCGCGCTGCTGGACATGGACGAGGCCGAGCTGCGCGCCCACCTGGACACCATCGAGATCGACCCCGGCTTTGCCGGCTTCGTGGCGGCCGCCCAGGCCCACGGCATGGTGGTGCAGGTGGTCAGCGACGGCATCGACTACGCCATACGCCATGTGCTGGAGCGCCATGGCCTGGGCCATCTGCAGGTCATCGCCAACCGCCTGGTGCCGACCGGCGAGCGCAGCTGGCGCCTGGACTCTCCCTGGGCCAGCGCGCAGTGCGCGCGCGCCAGCGGCAACTGCAAGTGCGAGCGCCTGGCCGAGCAGCAGGCCCTGCACGGCCGCGTGCTCTACGTGGGCGACAGCACCTCGGACTTCTGCGTCTCGGGCCGGGCCGACTTCGTGCTGGCCAAGTACAAGCTCATCGCCCACTGCGAAAGCCGGGGCATCGCCCATGCGCCCTTCGAGCATTTCGAGCAGGCCACGGCCCTCCTCGACAAGGTCGTCCTGGGCCTGGAGGCGCTGGCATGAACATGGCCGATGGATTCGACGTCGTTCAGCGCAGCGAGCCTGCCACGGGGCTGGACAGCATCTGCGTGACCGAGCATGAATTCGTCATGCCCGGCACGGGCGCGGCTGCGCGCACCGGCGTGCTGCTGGTGCACGGGCTTACGGGCACGCCTGCCGAAATGCGCCTGCTGGCCAAGGGGCTGAACAAGCAGGGCTTCACCGTCTATGCGGTCCAGCTGGCCGGCCATTGCGGCAGCATGGAAGATCTCGTGGACACGCGCTGGACCGACTGGCTGGCCAGCGTGGAGGCCGGGCTGCAGCGACTGTCGCAGCACATGGACCATGTGGTGGTCGGCGGCCTGTCCATGGGCGCCGTGCTCTCCCTGGCCGTGGCCCAGCGCCACCCCGACAAGGTGGATGGCGTCTGCGCCCTGTCCACCACCTTCCGCTACGACGGCTGGAGCATTCCCTTCTACACGCGCCTGGCCTTCCTGCTGCCGCTGTTCCGCGCGCTGGGCATTGGCCGCCACAGCGTGTTCATGGAGCAGCCGCCCTACGGCATCAAGGACGAGGCCCTGCGCGCGCGCGTGGTCGAGCAAATGCATTCGGGCGACAGCGCGGCGGCCGGCCTGCCGGGCAATCCCTGGTGGTCCATCATCGAGCTGCGCCGCCTCTCGGCCCATGTGCTGGCGCGCCTGCCCCAGCTGCGCTCGCCATGCCTGGTCATCCATGCGCGCAACGACGACATCTCGTCGGTGGCCAACGCCCATGACATCGTGCATGGCGCCAGCCAGGCCCATGTCGAGCTGGTGCTGCTGGACAACAGCTACCACATGGTCACCATCGACCGCGACCGCCGCACCGTGATCGCGCGCACCACCGAGTTCGTGGCGCGCATCGCCAGCGGTGCCGCCCCCCGCGAGGTGCGGGCTGCGGAGGCCGCACGGCATGGGCAGTGATCTCTCGCCGCTGGTCATCACGCTGTGGGTGCTGAACGTGCTGGTGGACAGCGGGGGCCAGCTGGCCTTCAAGGCCGCCGCCAGCCAGCCCGGTGACCTCGACGGCCTGGCGCGCTGGCGCTTCATGGCCTCCAGGCCCTGGCTGTGGCTGGGCGTGGGCTGCTACGTGGCCGAGTTCGTGCTGTGGCTGGCCTTTCTCTCGCTGGTGCCGCTGTCCGAAGGCGTGCTGCTGGGCTCCATCAACATCGTGGCCATCATGATCGCGGGCCGGCTGCTGTTTGCCGAGAAGCTGGCACCCATGCGGGTCGCCGGAATTGTCCTCGTGTCCATAGGCGTCGCCATCGTGGGCCTGCATTGAAATGAAGCGCTTTTATTTCATCGGCTTTCTGGTGCTCATGGCCTTCGACACGCTGGCCCAGCTGAGCTTCAAGCAGGCCGGCAATGCGGCGCTGCCGCTGGAGTTCTCCACGGCCTGGCTGGCGCGCGTGTTCGGCCAGCCCTGGATCTATGGCGCCTTCGTGGGCTACATCGGCGCCTTTTTCTCGTGGATGACCTTGCTCAAGCGCGCGCCCATCGGCCCGGCCTTTGCGGCATCGCACCTGGAGATTCTTTCCGTGCTGGCGCTGTCGTACTGGTTGTTCGACGAGCGCATAGGCATGCCCCAGATCATCGGCTGCCTGTTCATCGTGGCCGGCATCGCCTGCCTGGCCGTCAGCGAGACGCAGGAGGCCGAGGGGCCCGGCGCAGACGATGACACGCCGGGCCATGCGGGCGGCAACCCGGGCGCGGGCTCGGCCAGCGCGGGCGCCGCGCATCTGGCGGCCTCGGCCGAGCACGGCACGCACCGTGGCTGAACGCGTGCTGCCGCCCACGGCGGGCCTGCCGCTGCGCGCGGCCGACCTGCTGCCCTGGGGCGATGCGGACCTGGCGACGGCGCTGGCGCAATGGCTGGGCCTGCCCGCCGTGCAGCTTGAATGCTCGGGCACCTCGGCGCTGATGGTGGCGCTGCAGACCCTGCGCCGCCTGGCGCCGGGCCGCAGCGAAGTCATCGCCCCCGCCTATACCTGCCCGCTGGTGGCCCTGGCCGTGGCGCACTGCGGCCTGCAACTGCGCCTGTGCGATCTGCATCCCGACACGCTGGACATGGACCCCACGCGCCTGCGCGCCCTGGGCAGCGAACGCACCCTGGCCGTGCTGCCCACGCATCTGTGCGGCCGCGTGGCCGACGTGGCCACGGCCGTGGACTGCGCGCGCGCCGTGGGCGCCTGGGTGGTGGAGGACGCGGCCCAGGCCCTGGGCGCACGCCTGCGCGGCGAGCCCGTGGGCTGGCAGGGCGATGTGGGCTTCTACAGCCTGGCCGTGGGCAAGGGCCTGACCACCTTCGAGGGTGGCGTGCTGCTGGCGCGCGACCCCGCGCTGCGCGAGGCACTGCGCGAGACACATGCGGCCAGCGTGCGCCAGGACCGGGGCTGGGAGTTGCGCCGCAGCCTGGAGCTGCTGGGCTATGCGGCGCTGTACCGCCCCGCCGGGCTGGACCTGGCCTATGGCCGTCCCCTGCGCGATGCGCTGTCGCGCAGCGACTGGGTGCAGGCCGCCGGCGATGATTTCGACGACGCCATTGCCCGCCATGAACTGGGCGCCTGGCGCCGCCGCGTGGGCCGGCGCGCGCTGGCGCGGCTGGCGGATTTCCAGCAGCAACTGCAGCGCCAGGCCCGTGAGCGCGGCGCCTGGCTGTCGGCCATCGATGGGATCGAGGTGGTGGGCGACACCGTGCCGGGCGCGCAAGGCGTCTGGCCCGTGCTGCTGCTGCGCCTGCGCGATGCGGCCACGCGCGATGCGCTGCTGCGCGCGCAATGGGGGCGGGGCTGGGGCTTGTCGCTGCCCTTCGTCCATGTGCTGCCCGACTATGGCCGCTACGACCATGTGCTGGGCCTGGCGCGCCAGGACGTGGTGGACCAGGGGCGCGACTGGGCACGGCGCCTGGTGGCCGTGGGCAACAGCCTGTGGTTCGACGACGCGCGCTTCGAGGCCTTGCTCAGTCTGCTGGAGAGGCCGCACGCCGCGCCTGGCTGACGGCTGTGGCCTGCGTGGCGCCGGGTAGTGTCGTGGCGCCGGGCGGTGGCTCGCGCCCGCGCAGGGCCTGGCTGCGTTCGGCGACATAGTCGCGCGTGAGCGGAACCGCTTCCTGGCGGCGTGCCAGTTGCACCTGGAAAATGGCGATGTCCTGGTAGCGGAAGGCGGCTTCCGACATGGACAGATAGAACTCCCACATGCGGCAAAAGCGCTCGTCGTAGAGCGCGGCAGCCTCGTCGCGGCGCGCCATGAAGCGCTCGCGCCACAGCCGCAGCGTGCGCGCATAGTGCAGGCGCAGCACTTCGATATCGGTGACCACCAGGCCGCTGCGTTCGATGGCCGGCGTGAACTCCGACAGGGATGGAATGTGGCCGCCCGGGAAGATGTAGCGCTCTATCCAGGGATTGTTGAAGTCGGGTACATCGCTGTTGCCGATGAAGTGCAGCAGCATCACGCCATCGTCGGACAGCAGCTCCCGGCACTGGCGGAAGAAGGCGTCGTGAAAACGCGTGCCCACATGCTCGAACATGCCCACCGAGACGATGCGGTCGAAGGTGCCGCGCGTGTCGCGGTAGTCTTCCAGGCGGTAGCTGAGTCGGTCCGCGCACGGGGACTGGCCGGCACGCTGGCGGGCGCCCGCCAACTGCTCGCCGGACAGCGTCACGCCCGTCACATGGCCCGCGCCAGCCACCTCGGCCAGGTAGCGCGACAGTCCGCCCCAGCCGCAGCCTATGTCCAGCACGCGGTGGCCGGGCTCCACGAGCAGCTTGGCGGCGATGTGGCGCATCTTGGCCCGCTGGGCCTGCTCCAGGCTTTCGTCGCCATGCTCGAAGTAGGCGCAGGAGTACTGGCGCTCGCCATCCAGAAAGAGCCGATAGAGCCGGTCGTCGAGGTCATAGTGGTGCGCCACGTTGGCGCGCGCCTTGCTGCGGCGGTTGTGCTGCAGCAGCGGGCGCAGCCGCATGCGCCAGGCATCGAGCAGCCGCACGCTGGCCGGCACGGGCAGGTTGCGCGCGTTGCGCAGCACGAGCTCCAGCACGTCGTAGATGCTGCCCCGCTCCACCACCAGGCGCTGTTGCATGAACATCTCGCCAAGGTTCAGGTCCGGGTCGCGCATCAGGGCCCACAGCGCACGCCTGTCCGTGAAGCGGATGCGTGCCTGCGGCTGGCCGCCATCGCCGAAGGCCAGCATGCGCCCCCAGGGCAGGCAGATTTCGAGCAGTCCCTTGCGCACCAGGGGTGTGAAACTGCGCTGCAGCAGTCTTTCGGTCAGCCGGTCGATCATGGGGTTGCCTCCTGTCTTGCGGTCGGCCGCGGTGCGCGGACGTGGGGGATGCGGGGTGTGAACGGATCCTAGGGGCTGGTGCAGGTCTGGATGTATTCGACCAGCCGTTCGTTGAAGGCATGCTGGCCCAGCTGCCAGGTGGCCAGCGTCTGCGCGTCGATCTGCGTGTCCTGGCCGTCTCCGGCGCTCATCCAGCGCTTCCACCAGGTCGTGTAGCGCCAGGAGGACACATCGCCCGTGATGTCGCTGCCCACGATCTGGCCGGCCAGTGCGCCGATGATGTCCAGGGCCTCGCCTTCCTGCATGCGGCCCTGGTCCCAGTTGGTGCGCACCACCTCGGGCGCGAACACGTCCTTGTCGATGCTCAGGTAGGTGGGCTGGGCCTGCTCGCGCAGCATGCGCGCCAGCGTGCGCGACAGGTCGGCCACGCTGGCAAAGCCGCGAAAGGCGGCATCCACGCCCAGGCGGCGCGCCCAGCCCGTGTCCACGCCCGCGCTCCAGTAGCTCAGACGGCCGGCGCGCAGCGGCGTGAGGTAGTTCTCCCAGGCGTGCGCGCGGCCGATGTCGCCGGAGGTGATGCCGGCCACATGCACATGCGAGACGGCCGGATGCAGGGCCACGCGCCGCACCCAGGAGCCGCAGTGCACGCCCCAGGGAAAGCGCATGTTGTCGGGGTGGTTGTCGAGCACGACCACGCGCAGCGGCCGGCCTACGGACAGGGCCTGGGCGGTGATGCAGCGCTCGATCAGCGGCCAGCTCAGGTGGTGGAAGTCGCCACTGCCCATGAGGGCCGTGCCATGCGCGGCGGGCAGTTGCGCGTCAAGCGCCGCGCGGAACTGCGCAAAGCGGCGCAGGCCGCAGCCAAAGCGCACCTGCTCCTGCCAGTCCTGCAGCGGCAGGCGCAGCTCGCCGGGCAGGGTCCCCACCGAGCCATCCACATCCAGCACGACCGGCTGGGCATTCAGTTCTGTTCGCTCCATTGGCGATCGCTTTCGAAGTGGCCGGCAAAGCGCCGGCCCAGTGCGCGCAGCAGCGGATTGCGGATGAAGACCGCATGCTGCGTGAAGGTGAAGCTGGCGCCCAGCTGGGCCTTGACCTCGGGGTCGGTCCAGCCGGCCACGTAGTGGCTCAGGCCGCGTTCGATGGCGTATTCAAGGTTGACCATCCAGCTCACGAAGTAGAGATTGGCCTCGCGCGCGGCCGGGTAGGACAGGCCGATGTACTTGTCGATCAGCTTGCCGCCGTGCTCGAAGCACAGGTTCCAGCCCAGCAGCGCGCCGGGCGTGCCGTCGTCCTGCAGCGCGCGGTACTCGAACACGGTGCCTCCGTTGCCTGCATCGCGCAGCAGGGCCGCGAAGAAATCGCGCGTGAGTTTGTCGAAGTGGATCTCGCTTTGCGCATACACCGCATCGAACAGCGCGTAGTAGGCATCGACGCAGGCGTCATCGGCAAAGGCCGCGCCCGTGGGAATGCGCTGCACCTGCAGCTGCGCGCGGCTCCTGAGCTTGCGGCGCAGGTTCTGGCGGCGGCTCCTGGACAGGCGTGCAAGGTATTCGTCCAGGCTGGAGAAGTCGATGGGCACATGGGCCAGGGCCTGGCCCTCGACCAGGATGAAGCCCGCATCGGCCAGCGACTGCGCCAGCGCCCGTGCATGGGCGTTGTCGGCGTCCGGCAGCAGCGGTGAATCCTGGGGCAGGTCCTTGACGATGGTCAGCATGCGCCGGCCTGCGCGCGCACGCAGCGCGACAGCCTGCTGGGCGGCAGGGATGCCCATGGGCAGCACGGCGTACTCGCTGACCGTGGTGCCCACGAAGTCGGTGGACAGGCGCAGCCGGCGCGACAGCCAGCCGCCACCGGGCAACGACAAAAGACGCGCCTTGAGCGCGTCGTCCGCCGTGGTCAGAAGATCGAAGGGCGCCGTGAAGGCCGGCGCCGGCCAGTCCTGCAGCAGTGCGAAGCCCTCGGGAGGATGGGCCGCGAACTGCGCGAGCAGGCCTGGGGGTTCGAGCTGGTTGTGCAGGCGCTCTGCGGGCATCGCGCCTTCAGGCCGCCTTGGCTTTCGTGAGCAACTGGTCCAGCAGGACCATGGCTTCGTCGATCTCGGGGCGCGAGATCATCAGCGAGGGCGCGAAGGTGATCACGTTCTTGTAGTAGCCGCCCACGTCCAGCACCAGGCCGCGTTTCTGGCCCTGGTATTCCAGGCCGCCTTCGAGGCCGATGTCCACCATCTTGTCCAGCAGCGCCTTGTTGGGCGTGAAGCCGTCTTCGGTGCAGATCTCGGCACGCAGCGCCAGGCCCAGGCCGTCCACATCGCCGATTTCCTTGTGGCGCTTTTGCAGCTCCTTGAGGCCTTCGAGGAAGTAGGCACCCGATTCGCGCACCTGGCGGCCGAAGTCCATCTCGTGGGTCATCTTCATGACTTCCAGGCCCAGGGCCGTGCCCAGCGGGTTGGAGGCGAAGGTGGAGTGCGTCGATCCCGGCGGGAAGATGGTGGGGTTGATCAGCTCCTCGCGCGCCCACAGGCCCGACAGGGCGTTGAGGCCGTTGGTCAGCGCCTTGGCAAAGACCAGCACGTCGGGCTTGACGCCGAAGTTCTCCACCGACCACAGCGTGCCGGTGCGCCAGAAGCCCATCTGGATTTCATCGACCACCAACAGCACGCCGTGGTCGTCCAGCACCTTCTTGAGGCCCTTGAAGAAGTTGGGCGGCGGCACGACGTAGCCGCCCGTGCCCTGGATGGGTTCGACGTAGAAGGCCGCGTACTCGCACTGGTTGGTCTTGGGGTCCCAGATGGCGTGGTACTCGTTCTCGAACTTGCGCGCGAATTCCCGGACGATGGAGTCCGCGTATTCCTCGGACGTCATGCCCTTGGGGCGGCGGAACGGGTAGGGGAAGGGGATGAACTGCGCGCGGTCGCCGAAGTGGCCGTAGCGGCGGCGGTAGCGGTAGCTGGAGGTGATGCTGGAGGCGCCCAGCGTGCGGCCGTGGTAGCCGCCCTCGAAGGCGAACATCAGGCTCTTGCCGCCGCTGGCATTGCGCACGACCTTGAGCGAGTCCTCGATGGCCTGGGCGCCGCCCACGTTGAAGTGCACGCGGCCGGCGTGGCCCCACTTGCGCTCCGCATCCTGGGCGATGAACTTGGCCAGCTCGATCTTGGTGGGGTGCAGGTACTGGCTGGCGACCTGGGGAAGGGTCTGCAGCTGCTCGATCATCTTCTGCTCGAGGCGCTTGTTCTTGTAGCCGAAGTTCACGGCCGAATACCACATCTGCAGATCAAGGTAGGGCGTGCCGGCCTCGTCGTACATGTAGCTGCCTTCGCAGCCCGAGAAGATCTTGGGCGGGTTGACGTAGTGGACGGTATCCCCGAACGAGCAGTACTTGGCTTCGTCGGCCAGAAGTTGGGCGTTATTGATCACAGCAAAGGGCTCCAGATATTCAGCCGCCGCAGTGTGAGCGGGCAATCTTGCTGCGCTGTCGAGTCTTTGTGTGGGGTTTGTGGAGGAGGCCCGCGCGGTGCCTGGATCGGCCCCTGTGACGTAAATGAGACAAAACAAATGATAATCATTATCAATTGATGGGAGAATCGCGGAAAGCCAGCAGGAACAATCACACACGGGGGGAGCAATGGTCTCGCAAGAGCACTCCGCGGACAGGTCGGCAGCTAGCCAGCAACCCTCTTTCCCCGATTCCCGCCATGGCTGTGTCTTCGCGTTCGTCTTTCCTCTCCCTCTCCTGCAATCCCTCGCGCACGCCGGTATTGCGGCACAGCCTGCTGGCCGTGGCCGTGCAGGCCGCCGTGATCGGTCTGGCCGTGCCCGGCGCCTGGGCACAGACGCAGACGCAGACTGCGGACGATGAGGCCCGGCTGATGGCACAGGCTCCCACCAAGGCGCTGGCCCAGGTCGATGTGGTCGATGCTGCCGAGCCCGTGCAGCGCACGCCCGGCGCCTCCACCACCGTCAGCGGCCCGGCGCTGGAGCAGGCCGGCAGCATGGCCGACGTGGTGCGCTACCAGCCGCTGGTCTCAGCGCCGGGCACGGCCTCGGGCACCAGCCGCAACCGCAGCAGCTTCGACCGCTCGGGCACCACGGGCTACAACATCCGCGGCATCGAGGGCAACCGCATCGGCATGGATGTGGACGGCGTCGAGATGCCCGACGCCACCACGCGCCCCTATGTGAGCCGTGTCGGCGCCAACACCTTCGGCGTGGGCCGTGACTTCATCGACCCCGAGATGTTCTCGGCCGTGGACATCCTCTCCGGCACCACCACGGCGCGGCGCGCGGCCGGTGGCATCGGCGGATCGGTGGGCTTTCACACCAAGTCCGCCGAGGACTACCTGGTGGGCGGAAAGACCTCCTACCTGGGCGGCAAGATCGGCCACGACACGGCCGACCGCTCCTGGAACGAGAGCTTCACGGCCGCTGGCCGCTCGGGCGACCTCGACGGCCTGATCGCCTATTCGCGCCGCGACGGCCACGAGACGCGCAACCACAGCGCCATCGTCAACAGCTATCCCGATGACTGGAACTCCAACGCGCTGCTGGTCAAGGGCGGCCTGCGCATCAACCCGGCCCACCGCCTGGTGCTGTCGGCCGACCTGTACCGCCGCAAGAACGACACCTCCTTCCACGGCTGGGACACCACCAACACCAGCATCACCGAAAGCTCGCGCCAGAACAGCGACACCAGTCGCAACACGCTGCAGCTGCAGCACCTGTGGACACCGGCCGGCGCCTGGGTGGACCAGCTGGACACGCGGCTGTACTTCCAGAACACGGACACCAACGACGTCACCGACACCACCACGCTGGCCACGGGCGCCAAGGTGCACAACGTCTCTGGCAACGAGACGCGCACCTGGGGTTTCTCGAGCACGGGCGACAAGCGCATCGACCGCCACCGCCTGAGCTTTGGCGTGAATGCATCGACACAGGACACGGAGCGTCCGTGGAACGTTTTCGCTACCGGCACGCCCGTTATGAAGCCCCAGCCCGACACCACCACCCGCCGCTACGGCGCCTTCCTGCAGGACGAGATCAGCTTCCAGGCCGGTGGCCGCCGCCTGGCGCTGATTCCCGCGCTGCGCGTGGACCGCGTGGAGATCAAGACGCGCGACCTGGACAACTTCGTCTCGGGCGTGCTCACGGCCGCCGATGTGGAAAAGATTTACGGCGGCACGCGCGGCAACACCATCCTCAGCCCCAGCCTGGCCCTGGTCTATGACCTCACGCCCACGTTCAGCGCCTATGCCCAGTTCAAGCGCAGCGGGCGAGCGCCCTCGGCCGGCGAGATCTTCGGCTCGTGGAACATGGCCAGCAACTACAACGCGGCAGGCCAGTACGCCCTGGTCGGCAACCCCAACCTGAAGGAGGAAAGCAGCAATGCCTTCGACTTCGGCCTCAAGGGTTCGCCCACGCCGGGCGTGACCTTCAACAGCTCGGTCTTCTATACCAGGTACTCCGACTTCATCGCCTACACGCGCTACCTGCGCGCGGGCCGTCCCGACCTGTTCGTCAACGTGCCCGCCCACATCGGCACCATCTACCAGGCCGAGAACCGCGACAGCGCAAAGATCTACGGCTTCGAGGCCAGCGCGCGCCTGGACCACGGCCAGTGGATGCCCGCCGCCAGGGGCCTGTACTCCACCTGGGCGCTGGGCATCAGCCGCGGCACCTCCAAGTCCTACTACGCAGGCGACAAGGATGTGCCGCTGGACAGCGTGCTGCCGCGCAAGGCCATCGTCGGCGTGGGCTATGACGCACCGGCCCGGCAATGGGGCCTGAACCTGACCGGCACCTTCGTCGCGGGCAAGCAGGCCGTGGCCACCAACCGCGACAGCTACCTGAACGCGGGCACCGGCCTGACCGACTCGACCACCGAGCTGTTCCGCGTGCCCGGCTATGCCATCTTCGACCTGGCCGGCTACTGGCAGGTCGCAAAGAACGTGCGCCTGAACGCAGGCATCTACAACCTGGGCGACAAGCGCTACTGGGACTATTCCAGCACCCGCAGCCTGCAGCCCGGCGTGGCGCGCGACCGCCGCGACATCGAGCTGCTGAGCAACCCGGGCCGCACCTTCGCCGTGTCCATGAACGTTGCGTTCTGAGCACCCTGCGCACCATGCCATTGCATCCACGCCACCTTCACTTGCCGCGTGGCGCGGATCCGAGGAGTTTCTCCAGGGGCCGGCCGGCCTTCCCTACAGCGGCGGTGTCGGCCGGAAAGCCTCCACCACCATCGCAGCCGCCGCTGTATCTGCCTACTTCAGGAGTCGTTTCATGATCGAGTTCTCTCTGTCCCACCGCATGCTGGCCGCTGCCGGCCTGGCGGCCATGCTCACCGCCTGCGCATCGCCCACGGCACCGTCCGCCAGCGGCCCGGCCCAGCCTGCGGGCGGGCATGGCCAGTCTGCCTTCATGGGCAGCTACGACGCCAACCGTGATGGCGTGGTCACGCGCCAGGAGTACGACACCGTGCGCAAGCAGCGCTTCCTGGCAGGCGACACCAATGGCGACGGCTGGCTCAGCGAGAAGGAGTACGTGGACGAGTTCGAGGCCCGCCTCAAGCAGCAGTACGCGGGCCGCCAGCCCGACGAGCGCTATGCCCAGTCCATGAAACAGGCCCATGTGCGCTTCGGCATCGTGGACAGGAACCGCGACGGCAAATACACCGTGGAAGAAGACATGGCCATCGCCGAACGCAGCTTCAAGGAAGCCGACGTCAATGCCGATGGCGTCGTGGACAAGAACGACGTCAAGAAGCCCTGAGCGGACATGGCCAAAACCCCATCCAAGCGATTGGCCTGGTGGCTGCCGCTGCTGTCGGCCGTGTGCATCTCCGCCCAGGCCCACACGCCCTACCTGCTGCCCACGAACTTCGAGGCTTCGCCCCGGGCCGTCATCAGCGTGGACGCCAGCTTCGCCGACAAGTTCTTCATCCCCGAAGTGGCCTTTGGCGAAACGCGCTTCACCGTGACGGCGCCCGACGGCTCGGTCACGCCCATGGTCGATGTGCGCCAGTTCAAGACCCGCACCGTGGCCGAGCACCAACTGCCCGACGAGAAGGGCACCTACCGCGTGAGCACCGGCCCGCGCCTGGGCGCCATCTTCCGTTCGTGGGAGCGCAACGGCAAGGTCGAGACCGCGCGTGATCTCGCCACGCCCACGCCGGCCGATGCCAAGCTGCTGAGCCACTACCAATCGCTGTCGGTCTCCGAGACCTACATCACAGTGGGCAAGCCCAGCCGGGCCGCGCTCGCGCCCTCAGGCAAGGGCCTGGAGATCGTGCCCGTCACGCATCCGGCCGACCTGTTCGCGGGCGAGAAGTTCGACTTCACCGTGCAATACGACGGCAAGCCGCTGGCCGCGCAGAAGGTGGAAATCTTCCGCTCGGCCATGGACCTGGCCAGCCAGCACAGCGTGGATGCACTGACCACCGATGGCGAGGGCCGCATCTCCTACGCCCTGCCCAAGTCCGGCATCTACCTGGCCCTGGTGCGCTACCGCGCCGATGCTCCGGCCGGCGCCGCCGCGCCGCAGTACGGCAACAACTACACGCTGACCTTCAGGGTGCTGGCGCAGTGATGAAGAGAGCCCGCTGATGCGGGCTCTTCTTTTTGCTGGATGCAAGCATGGAGAAATTTATATCTGAACGGATATAATTCATGACGAACCAACGCAAACTGCTGTACTGGGAAGGCTCATCGAAGAAGGACTTCAAGGACTTCCCCATCGGCGTTCAGAAGGATATGGGCGTGGCGCTGTTCGTTGTCCAGTTGGGCGGCATGCCGAACTCGGCCAAGCCGTGGAAAGGGCTGGGCCCAGGCGTATATGAGTTGGTCGAAGACCACAGGGGAGACGCTTTCCGTGCCGTCTACAGTGTCCGTATCGGCGACGCCGTCCATGTGCTCCATGCGTTTCAGAAAAAATCAAAATCCGGCATTGCCACGCCGCAGCCCGACGTGGATCTGATCGAGAAGCGTTTGAAGTCCGTACTGGCCCGCTATGGAGCGGGCGGGAGAACATGATGCATCGCCAGGATTCTTCGCAGGGAACAGCCAATGTGCTGGTCGATCTGGGCTTCGAGGACGCACAGGAACTGTCGGCCAAAACCGTGCTGGCCATGAAGCTCAACGAGCTGATGGACAAGCGCGGGCTCAGTCAGACCGAGGCTGCAGGCATTACGGGCATGACGCAGCCCAAGATTTCCCAGGTCCGGCGCTACAAGCTGCAGAACATCTCTCTGGAGCGCCTGATGCAGGCGCTGGTGTCGCTGGACCAGCAGGTCGAGATCGTCGTGCGGCCTGCGCGCCGTGCGCACGCGGCCGGCATCACGGTGGCGCCCTGAAGCTCACTCAACCCGTGGCCACCACCCGCAGCACCTCGGCGCCATAGGCGTCCAGCTTCTTGGCGCCCATGCCGCTGATGCCCTGCAGGTCGTCCAGCGAAGCCGGGTTGCGTTCGGCAATGGCCGCCAGCGTGGCGTCGTGGAAGATGACGTAGGCGGGCAGGTTGTGCTCGCGCGCGACCTCGGCGCGCCAGGCCTTGAGGTTGATGAAGCGCACCTGGGCATCGGGGCCCAGGCTGGCAGCGGCCGCGTTGGGCTGGGTGGCGCGCTTGGAGGTGCGCGTGCGCGGCGCGGCCACGGCCTCGCGCAGCTGCACGGGCACATTGCCGCGCAGCACGTCGCGCGAGCCATCGGCCAGGCACAGCGTGTCGAAGCTGTGGCCGCTGTTCTCGCTGGTGATCTTGTGCAGGCCCAGGGCGCCCGTGGCCAGCAGCTGGCGCATCACGCCGCGCAGCTGGGGCTCGCTGTAGTCCTTGCCCAGGCCGAAGGTGGAGATCTTGTCGTGGCCGTACTGGCGCACCTTCTCGGTGTCCTTGCCGCGCAGCACGTCCATGATGTGGCCCGCGCCAAAGGTCAGCTGGCTGGCCTCGTGCACGCGGTAGATGGTGGACAGCAGCTTGCGCGCGGCGTCCGTGCCATCCCACAGGGCCGGGGGCTCCATGCAGTTGTCGCAGTTGCCGCAGGCGGTCTTTGCCACGCGCTGCAGCGGCCGGCCTTCAAGGTCCGTCTCTGCGTCTTCTCCCGGTGCGCCCAGGCCGTACTGCTCGCCGAAGTAGGCCAGCAGCCGCACGCGGCGGCAGTCCGTGGCCTCGGCCAGGCCCAGCAGGGCATCGAGCTTGCCGCGCATGACCTGCTTGAAGGTGTCCTCGGCCGGGCTTTCGTCGATCATGCGGCGCTGGTTGACCACGTCGGACAGGCCGTAGGCCATCCAGGCATCGGCGGGCAGCCCGTCGCGGCCCGCGCGGCCGGTTTCCTGGTAGTAGCCCTCGATGTTCTTGGGCATGTCCACGTGGGCCACGAAGCGCACATCGGGCTTGTTGATGCCCATGCCGAAGGCGATGGTGGCGACGATGACGATGCCGTCCTCGCGCAGGAAGCGGTCCTGGTGCAACTGGCGCGTCTCGAAGGGCAGGCCCGCGTGGTAGGGCAGGGCGGGCACGCCGGCCTGGCTCAGCGTCTGGGCCAGCTCCTCCACGCGCTTGCGCGACTGGCAATAGACCACGCCGGCCTCGCCCTCGTGCTCGCGCTCTATGAAGCGCAGCAGCTGGTTGCTGACGTCCTTCTTCTCGGCGATGCGGTAGCGGATGTTGGGGCGGTCGAAGCTGCTGACGAAATGCCGTGCGCTCTCCAGCTGCAGCCGCTCGACGATGTCGGCGCGCGTGAGTGCATCGGCCGTGGCCGTGAGCGCAATGCGCGGCACGCCCGCATAGCGTTCGTGCAGCACGCTCAGCGCGCGGTACTCGGGCCGGAAGTCATGGCCCCACTGGCTCACGCAGTGGGCCTCGTCGATGGCGAACAGCGACAGCTTGCCCTGGGCATGCAGGTCGTCGAGCAGGCCCAGGAAGCGCGGCGTGTTCAGGCGCTCGGGCGCGGCATACAGCAAGGTGATGTCGCCGCTTTGCAGGCGCCATTCGACTTCCTGCGTCTCGTCATAGGACAGCGTGGAGTTCAGGTAGGCGGCGCTCACGCCGGCCTCGTGCAGCGCGCCCACCTGGTCGTGCATGAGCGCGATCAGCGGCGACACCACCACCGCCACGCCGTGGCCCTGCTGCTGGCGCACGATGGCCGGCACCTGGTAGCACAGGCTCTTGCCGCCACCCGTGGGCATGAGCACCAGCGCATCGCCGCCGGCGACCACGTGCGAGACGATGGCTTCCTGCGGACCGCGGAATTGTTCGTAGCCGAACACGGCTTGCAGGACGGAATGCGCGGCGGACAACGGGGACTTCTTTCGGCAGAGGCGGCTGGCGCGGGAGGGAGCGGGATGCGGGCGCTTCCCGCAAAAAATGCGCTGCGGCCCGAAGGCCGCAACAGGCGCCATTTTGCGCCCCCTCGCAAGGTCCAGGGAAGACCTGGGGTTTGAGCCGCTCTGCATCAACGGCCTTTTCCGGGCGCGAGGGTGCCATTTTCAGATTTCTCCTAGCCACCCGCTGCTGCATTCAGCTGCCGCCCAGCACCCCACGCGCAATGATGCTGCGCTGCACTTCGGACGAGCCTTCGTAGATGCGCAGGATGCGTGCATCGCGCACCAGGCGCTCCAGCGGCATTTCGCGCGTGTAGCCGTAGCCGCCGTGGATCTGCAGGGCTTCGTCGGTGACGAAGCCCACCATTTCGGACGCATGCAGCTTGGCCATGGCCGAGTGCTGGGTGAAGGGCTGGCCGGCCTGGCGCAAGGCCAGGGCCTGCATGGTCAGTGCCCACGATGCCTCCAGGCGCAGCTTCATGTCTGCCAGCTTCCACTGGATGCCCTGTTTGGTGGCCAGCGGCTCGCCGCCGACCAGGCGCTGACTGGCCCATTGCGCTGCGGCGGCCAGGGCGGCCTCGGCCACGCCGAGGGCGGTGGCCGCCACGTCCAGGCGGCTGTTGTCCAGCACCTTCATCGCCGTCTTGAAGCCCGTGCCCTCGGCGCCCAGCCGGTGGCTGGCAGGCACGCGCACGCCGTCCAGCGATACCTCGAAGGCATGGCCGCCACGGATGCCCATGAGCTTTTCGGGCGCCGAGACCTGGATGCCGGGCAGATCGCGCGGCACGATGAAGGCGCTGACGCCGCGCGCGCCGGCCTCCATGTCGGTCTTGGCGAAGACCACCATGAAGCGCGCCTCGGCGGCGTTGGAGATGAAGTGCTTGACGCCCGTGATCAGATAGTCGTCCCCATCGCGCACGGCGCGCGTGCGCATGTCGGCCGGGTGGGAGCCGCCGCGCGGCTCGGTCAGCGCAAAGGCGGCCAGCCATTCGCCGCTGGCGCAGCGCGGCAGCCACTGCTGGCGCTGGGCATCGTCGCCGCCGATGAGCACGGCGTCCGTGCCCAGGTAGTGGGCGCCGATCATGGACGAGGTGGCCGCGCAGGCGCGCGAGATGGCCACCAGGGACAGCAGCATGGCCGTGGGCGTGACGCCCGGGCCGCCCAGGGCCTCGGGCAGGTTCATGCCCATCACGCCCAGGGCCGACAGGCCCGGCACATGGCAGGTGGCGGACAGTGCCTCTTCGTCCATGCGCTGCGCCAGCGGGGCGAGTGCGTCGTCGGCAAATCGGGCCACGGCATCGGCAATGGCGTGGTCGTCGGCGGTGGTGCCCAGTCGTTGGAAGTTCATGGAGGTTCGCTCAATGTGATGGGGAAGAGGGGGCCGCGCCTGCCGTGCCCAGGGCACCGGATGCGCGCAGCGCGGCAATGGCTTCGGCGCCCCGGCCCAGCCACTGCGAGAGCAGGGCGTCGGTGTGCTCGCCCAGGGCCGGTGCGCGCTCGGCGCGGTTGGGTGCGGCGCCGCTGAAATGCACGGGCTGGGTGGGCAGGCGCAGGCCGGGCAGGCGAGGGTCCTGCACCGCGCCAAGCAGGCCGCGCGCCTGGCTCTGGGGCGACTCCAGCGCCTGGGCAATGTTCCAGATGGGTGCGGCGGGCACGCCGGCTGCATCCAGCGCGGCCACCACCTGCGCCACTTCATGCCGGCCGGCCCAGGCTTCGATGGCCTCGCGCAGCGCGGGTTCGTGGGCCGAGCGTGATTCGTCGCTGGCAAAGCGCGGGTCGCCGGCCAGCCCGCCCAGTTCCATGGCCTGCAGGGCGGCGGCGAACAGCTTGTTGTTGAGCACGGCCAGCGCGAAGTGGCCGTCGCCTGCGCGGTACACGCCGAACGGCGCGGACAGCGGATGGCGGTTGCCTACGCGGCGCGCGGGCCGGCCCGTGAACAGGTAGCGCGCCACCGAGGTGGCCAGAAAGCTCAGCGTGGTGTCGAACATGGCCACGTCCACCTGCTGGCCCTGTCCCGTGGCGCGCGCCTGCAGCAGCGCGGCCAGCGTGGCCCAGGAGGCGAACAGGCCGGCCACCACGTCGCTGACGGCCTCGCCCACGACGGTGGGCGCGCCATCGGGCTCGCCCGTGGCCTCCATGAGGCCGCTCATGGCCTGCACGATGATGTCGTAGGCCGGCCGGTGGGCCAGCGGCCCGGTCTGGCCGAAGCCCGAGACGCTGACGTAGACCAGGCGCGGATTGAGTGCCCGCAACTGGCTTGCGCCTATGCCCAGGCGCTCGGCCACGCCGGGCCGGAAGTTCTCCACCACCACGTCGGCCTGGGCCGCCATCTCGTGGACCAGGGCCACGGCCTCGGGGTGCTTGAGGTCCAGCACCAGGCTTTGCTTGTTGCGGTTCATCACCGTGAACAGCGCGCTCTCGCCGTTGTTCATGGGGCCGATGGCGCGGTAGTCGTCGCCCTGCGGCGGCTCGATCTTGACGACCTCGGCGCCCAGGTCGGCCAGCAGGGCCGTGGACAGCGGCCCGGCCAGCACGCGCGTGAAGTCGAGAATGCGCACGCCGTCCAGCGGGCGGGCGGTGAGGGGGGTGGACTCGGTCATGGGGGCAGCCTTGGACGGGTGGTCTATGGCTGCATGCTGGCGCGTGATTGAATCAATGGAAAATATTCATTCCTGATTCACTGCATTCAAAAAGATGATCCAAATCAGCCTGCGCCAGCTGGAGTATTTCGTGGCCGCCGCACGCCATGGCAGCACGGCGCGCGCGGCCGAGGCCATCGGCGTGTCCCAGCCGTCCATCTCCAAGGCGATTGCCGACCTGGAGGCGCTGTGGGGCGAGGCACTGTTCGTGCGCCGCCATGCCAGGGGGCTGGATCTCACGGCGGCGGGCGCGGTGCGCAGCCGCGAGGCCCAGGCGCTGCTGGACGGCGCACGCAGCCTGCAGGGGCCGCGCACGGCGGCGATGGCGGGCGTGCTGCGCCTGGGCTTTCTGAGCACGCTGGGCGCGCGCTGGGTGCCGGCCCTGCTGGCGCAGATGCAGCGCCTGCACCCCGGCATTGCGCTGGAGCTGGTGGAGGGCGACATCGCCTCGCTCACGCAGCAGGTGGAGCGCGGCGAGCTCGATGCGGCCCTGCAGTACGACACGGGCCTGGCGCGTCCCCGCATGGAGCTGCTGCCCGTGGCGGCGCTGCCGCCCTATGTGCTGCTGCCGCAGCGCCATGCGCTGGCGGCCAGGACCAGCGTGGGGCTGGCCGAGGTGGCCCGCTACCCGCTGGTGCTGATCAACCTGCCGCACAGCCGCGAGTATTTCCTGTCGCTGTTCCGCGAGGCCGGCGTGACGCCGCTGGTGGCCCATGAGTTCGCCTCCATCGAAATGCTGCGCTCCATGGTAGCCAATGGCCACGGCCTGAGCGTGCTGACCACGCGGCCGGTGGTGGACCGCGCCCACGATGGCCAGCGCCTGGCCTGCCGCCGCATCCGGGGCCGCGTGGCCCCCCAGGGCGTGGTGCTGGCCGTGCCGGCGGGCAATGCCTCGCCGCTGATTGCACCGTTCTTGAAGGTGGCGCGTGCCGTGATTGCACCGTAGCGGCGCGCAGCCCCGTGGCATGCACCACGGTGGTGAGCTGTTACCCGGGATTTTCCCCAGGTTGTATGGACAAGCTTGGTTGGCACGGCATTTGCTGTTGCTCTCCGTGTTGATCGCAGGTAGATGCAGGATGCTCGCTCCATCACCGGTTTGCCGGGTAATCCTGTATATACATGTCCGGTCGGCAAAAACACACTTCGGGCTCCCGCACTGGTCTGCCTGCGGACCCCGAAACTGCCATCGCCAACTTGCTTTCCCGACCGAGGAGTGCCACATGAGTTCGATCCCCACGTTCCGCCGCCTGCCCCTGGGGCCGCTGGCCGCCGCCCTCTGCCTTGCCGCCGCACTGCAGCCCGCTGCCGCGCAGGAGACCAAGATCACCCTGGGCATGTCGGGCTGGACCGGCTTCGCGCCGCTGACCCTGGCCGACAAGGCCGGCATCTTCAAGAAGAACGGCCTGGCGGTGGACCTGAAGATGATTCCGCAGAAGGACCGCCACCTGGCCCTGGCCTCGGGCGCCATCCAGTGCGCGGCCACCACCATCGAGACGCATGTGGCCTGGAACACGAACGGCGTGCCCATCGTGCAGATCTTCCAGATGGACAAGTCCTATGGCGCCGACGGTATCGCCGTGCGCAATGACGTCAAGGGCTTTGCCGACCTCAAGGGCAAGACCGTGGCCGTGAGCGCGCCGGGCACGGCGCCGTACTTCGGCCTGGCCTGGATGCTGCACAAGAACGGCATGACCATGAAGGATGTGAAGACCGTCTCGCTGGAGCCCCAGCCCGCGGCCCAGGCCTTCGTGGCCGGCCAGAACGATGCGGCCATGAGCTACGAGCCCTACCTGTCCACCATCCGCGCCAATCCGGCCGCGGGCAAGATCCTGGCCACCACCATCGACTACCCCATGGTCATGGACACGGTGGGCTGCGATCCCAAGTGGCTCAAGGCCAACGCGGCCGCCGCCAAGGCCCTGGCCCAGTCGTACTTCGATGCGGTGGCCATGATCGAGGCCGACAAGACCAAGTCCTTCGAGATCATGGGCGCGGCCGTCAAGCAGGGTGGCGAGCAGTTCGGCAAGTCGGCCTCCTACCTGAAGTGGTCCGACAAGGAAGCCAACCAGAAATTCTTCGCCAACGAGCTGGTGCCCTTCATGAAGGAGTCGGCCGTGATCCTCAAGGAGGCCGGCATCATCCGCTCCATCCCCGAGAACTATGGCGTGATGTACGACGCCAGCTTCATCCAGTAAGCCCGCCAGGGGATGACCATGCAAGCCGCATCCACTTCCGCAGTCCAGCCGGCTAACAAGCCCATGACCCACGCCACACCGCACGCTCCCGCGCCCGCCGCGGCGCCAGCCCCCGTCCGCCGCCGCCGCATGGCGCCGCTGGAGCCCGTCAGCCCCACGGCCAAGTGGGTGCTGGGTGTGGCCTTCTTCGTGCTGTTCTTTCTCGTCTGGGCGGCTGTGACGCTGGGCGGCTTCGTCTCCCCGACCTTCCTGGCCAGCCCCATGACCATGGCGCGCGAGGGCGTGCTGCTGTTCACCGAGTACGGCTTCCTGCACGACATCGGCATGACGGTCTGGCGCGTGATGGGCGGCTTCATCCTGGCCTCGGTCGTGGCTGTGCCCCTGGGCATTGCCATGGGCGCCTGGAAGCCGGTCGAGGCCTTCTTCGAGCCCTTTGTCTCGTTCTGCCGCTACCTGCCGGCCTCGGCCTTCATCCCGCTGCTGATCCTGTGGGCCGGCGTGGGCGAGACGCAGAAGCTGCTGGTCATCTTCATCGGCTCGGTGTTCCAGATCACGCTGATGGTGGCCGTCACCGTGGGCGGCGCGCGCAAGGACCTGGTGGAGGCCGCCTACACGCTGGGCGCCTCCAACACCGGCGTGGTGCGCCGCGTGCTGATTCCGGGCGCCGCGCCCGGCATTGCCGAGACGCTGCGCCTGGTGCTGGGCTGGGCCTGGACCTATGTGATCGTGGCCGAGCTGATCGGCTCGTCCTCGGGCATCGGCCACATGATCACCGACAGCCAGGCGCTGCTGAACACGGGCCAGATCATCTTCGGCATCATCGTGATCGGCCTCATCGGCCTGGTGTCCGATTTCATCTTCAAATCTCTGAACCGTCGCATGTTCGAGTGGAGCACCCTGTGAAAAGGATCTACCCCCTGAGCGGCTGCGCCGCTTCCCCCTTGAAGGGGGACGACACCCTCGGTGCGGGGCGGCCCTTCCTCGGTGTCTCTGAGGTGAGTCGCGCCGGTTGCAGCCGTCGTGAATATTGACAAGCGCCCTGGAGAATCTTGATGAATCTTTTGTCTATTCAAGGTGTTTCGCGCACCTTCACCAGCCACAAGGGCACGAGCACGCAGGCCCTGCTGCCTGTGGATTTCGAGGTCCGCGAGAACGACTTCGTCACCATCCTCGGCCCCTCGGGCTGCGGCAAGTCCACCATGCTGCGCATTGCGGCAGGGCTGGATTTTCCGACCACGGGCCAGGTGCTGCTGGACGGCCGCGCCGTGGACGGCCCGGGCGCCGACCGCGGCATGGTGTTCCAGAGCTACACGCTGTTCCCCTGGCTGACGGTGGCGCAGAACATCCGCTTCGGCCTGCGCGAGAAGGGTGTGAGCGAGGCGCTGCAAAAGGAGCGCAGCGACTACTTCATCGCCAAGGTGGGGCTGCGCGGCTTCGAGAACCACTTTCCCAAGCAGCTGTCGGGCGGCATGCAGCAGCGCACGGCCATTGCGCGCGCGCTGGCCAACGATCCCAAGATCCTGCTCATGGACGAGCCCTTCGGCGCACTCGACAACCAGACCCGCGTGCTCATGCAGGAGCTGCTGCTGGGCATCTGGGAGGCCGAGCGCAAGACCGTGATGTTCGTCACCCACGACATCGACGAGGCCATCTTCATGGCCAACCGCGTGGCCGTGTTCAGCGCGCGCCCGGGCCGCATCAAGGCCGATATTCCCGTGAACCTGCCGCATCCGCGCCACTACACGGTCAAGACCTCGCCCGAGTTCATGGAGCTGAAAGCCCGGCTGACCGAAGAGATTCGCGCAGAGTCGCTGGCCGCTGCTGCACACTGACGCTTTTCCATGACCACTGCCCACACCATGTCTTCGCGTTCCACGGCTTCCCGACTTTCCGCAACGACGGCGGAGGTGCCCATGGCCCTGTACCAGCAGGTCAAGGACCATGTGCTGCGCAAGATCGCCGATGGCTCGCTGTCGGCCGGCGAGCGCGTGCCGTCCGAGCAGGAGCTGGTGCAGGAGTTCGGCGTGGCCCGCATGACGGCCAACCGCGCGCTGCGCGAGCTGGCCGAGCAGGGCGTGATCGTGCGCGTGGCAGGCGTGGGCTCCTTCGTGGCCGAGGAAAAGCCGCAGTCCACGCTGCTGCGCATCGCCAACATCGCCGAGGAGATCCGCCAGCGCGGGCATGACCACCGCTTCGAGCTGATCAGCGTGCGCCGAGAGTCGGCCTCGCCCGAGGCGGCCGCTTCGCTGCAGCTGTCTGCGGGCAGCTCGGTGTTCCACCTGCAGGGCGTGCATTTCGAGAACGACGTGCCCGTGCAGCTGGAAGACCGCCATGTGAACCCGCGCATGGCACCGGACTTCATGGAGCAGGACTTCTCGCTGATCCAGCCTTCGGTGTATCTGGTGCGCAACGTGCCCTTCGACCAGATCGAGCATGTGGTGGACGCCATGCTGCCCACGCCCGAGCAGGCGCGCTGGCTGCAGATGGACGCCGACCAGCCCTGCCTGACGCTGACGCGCCGCACCTGGTACCTGGGCACGCCCGTGACCTGGGTGCACTGCGTGCATCCGGGCATGCGCTACCGGCTGGGCAGCCGCTTTCGCACCGACGGCGGATCGCACGACGGCTGAGGCCTGAAAGGCGGGGTTCCCGCTCTTGCGCTGTTCCGCTTCGATTGATATTGTATAGACAGGCATAGACATCCATCCCGGCACACCCTCCCAGACACCGACAGGGCATCACCATGAACACCATCACGACTCCCGGCCTCACCTCCCGTCCCGGCACCGCGCTGACGCTGCAGCCCGGCCAGGTCAGCCTGGCCCAGCTGCGG
The DNA here is from genome assembly GCF_001682645.1 of Delftia sp. JD2. Lineage (NCBI taxonomy): Bacteria > Pseudomonadati > Pseudomonadota > Betaproteobacteria > Burkholderiales > Comamonadaceae > Delftia > Delftia sp. JD2. Next base: position 30,889 of record NZ_LFJT01000001.1, on the reverse strand, counting down.
GCCATCCAGCAGGGCGGCGTGCGCCTGTCCATGGCGGCGTCCGCCTACGAGCGCATGCGCGCCGCCCAGGCCCATGTGCAGCACATCGTGGATGAGGACCAGGTCGTCTATGGCATCAACACCGGCTTCGGCAAGCTGGCCTCCACCAAGATCGCCCATGACCGCCTGGCAGAGCTGCAGCGCAACCTGGTGCTGTCGCACAGCGTGGGCACGGGCGATCCGCTGCCTGACGCCGTGGTGCGCCTGGTGCTGGCCACCAAGGCCGTGAGCCTGGCGCGCGGCCACTCGGGCGTGCGCCCCGAGCTGGTCGATGCGCTGCTGGCCCTGGCCAATGCCGACGTGCTGCCCGTGATTCCCGCCAAGGGCTCGGTGGGCGCCTCGGGCGACCTGGCGCCGCTGTCGCACCTGGCCTGCGTGCTGATCGGCGAAGGCCAGGCCAAGATCGATGGACAGGTGGTGTCCGGCACCGAGGCCATGCGCCACGTGGGCCTGGAGCCCTTCGTGCTCGGCCCCAAGGAAGGGCTGGCCCTGCTCAACGGCACCCAGGTGTCCACAGCGCTGGCCCTGGTGGGCCTGTTCCAGGGCGAGAGCGTGTTCGCGGCCGGCCTGGTGGCGGGCTGCCTGACGCTGGAGGCCATCAAGGGCTCGGTCAAACCGTTTGACGCCCGCATCCATGAGGCGCGCGGCCAGCTCGGCCAGATCGCCGTGGCCGCCGCCGTGCGCGAGCTGCTGGACGGCAGCGCCATCGACACCTCCCACCCCCACTGCGGCCGCGTGCAGGACCCGTACTCCATCCGCTGCGTGCCCCAGGTCATGGGCGCCTGCCTGGACAACCTCAGCCATGCGGCCCGCGTGCTGGTGATCGAGGCCAACGCCGCCTCGGACAACCCGCTGGTCTTCGACAACGGCGACGTGATCTCGGGCGGCAACTTCCACGCCGAGCCCGTGGCCTTCGCGGCCGACATCATCGCCCTGGCCCTGGCCGAGATCGGCGCCATCTCCGAGCGCCGCATGGCCCTGCTGCTGGACACCGGCCTGTCGGGCCTGCCGGCCTTCCTGATTGCCGACAGCGGCGTGAACTCGGGCTTCATGATCGCCCAGGTCACGGCCGCCGCCCTGGCTGCCGAGAACCAGTGCCTGGCCCATCCCAGCAGCGTCACCAGCCTGCCCACCTCGGCCAACCAGGAAGACCATGTCTCCATGGCCACCTACGGCGCGCGGCGCCTGGGCGAGATGGCGCGCAACACCGCCGTCATCGTGGGCGTGGAAGCCATGGCCGCCGCCCAGGGCATGGACTTCGACCGCAGCCTGAACAGCTCCGAACTGATCGAGGCGCAGTACGCGCTGATCCGCAGCCAGGTTCCGCACCTGGACCGTGACCGCTACCTGGCACCCGACATCGAAACCATGCGCCAGTGGGCGCTTGCCACGGACTGGCCCCAGGTCATCGTCCGCCACCTGCCCAGCCACCAGGCTGCCTGAACCCCGCAACCGCTCACCCCCCGCATCCAGGAGATCGCCATGAACGCCAACGACGCCATCCTCAACGCCAACGCTGCCACGGCTGCCACCAATCCCCGCTATGACGCCAGCCGCGTCATCCGCGCCCCGCGCGGCAGCGAACTGCACTGCAAGAACTGGCTGGCCGAGGCCGCCTACCGCATGCTGCAGAACAACCTGGACCCCGACGTGGCCGAGAACCCCAAGGCCCTGGTGGTCTACGGCGGCATCGGCCGCGCGGCGCGCAACTGGGAGTGCTATGACCAGATCCTGGAGTCGCTCAAGAAGCTGGAGGCCGACGAGTCGCTGCTGATCCAGTCGGGCAAGCCCGTGGGCGTGTTCAAGACGCACGAGAACGCACCGCGCGTGCTGCTGGCCAACTCCAACCTCGTGCCCCAGTGGGCCAACTGGGAGCACTTCAACGAGCTCGACCAGAAGGGCCTGTTCATGTACGGCCAGATGACGGCCGGCAGCTGGATCTACATCGGCGCCCAGGGCATCGTGCAGGGCACGTTCGAGACCTTTGTCGAGGCCGGCCGCCAGCACTACAACAACGACCTCACAGGCAAGTGGATCCTCACGGCGGGCCTGGGCGGCATGGGCGGTGCCCAGCCCCTGGCCGGCGTGCTGGCCGGCGCCTGCGTGCTGGCCATCGAATGCCAGCAAAGCAGCATCGACTTCCGCCTGCGCACGCGCTACCTGGACAAGCAGGCGCGCGACATCGACCACGCGCTGGAGCTCATCGCCCAGCACACGGCTGCGGGCGAGGCCATCTCCATCGGCCTGCTGGGCAATGCCGCCGAAATCCTGCCCGAGCTGGTGCGCCGCGCCCAGGCCGGCGGCGCCCGCCCCGACATCGTGACCGACCAGACCTCGGCCCATGACCTGATCAACGGCTACCTGCCCGTGGGCTGGACCGTGGACGAGTGGCGTGCCGCCGCCGCCGACCCGTCGCGCCATGCCCAGCTCAAGGCCGCCGCCGCCCAGGGCTGCGCCCAGCATGTGCAGGCCATGCTGGACTTCCAGGCCATGGGCATTCCCACGGTGGACTACGGCAACAACATCCGCCAGGTGGCCCTGGACCAGGGCGTGAAGAACGCCTTCGACTTCCCCGGCTTCGTGCCCGCCTACATCCGGCCGCTGTTCTGCGAAGGCAAGGGCCCGTTCCGCTGGGTGGCCCTGTCCGGCGACCCCGAGGACATCTACAAGACCGACGCCAAGATCAAGGAACTGTTCCCCGACAACAAGCACACCCACCGCTGGCTGGACATGGCGCGCGAGCGCATCAGCTTCCAGGGCCTGCCCGCGCGCATCTGCTGGCTGGGCCTGGGTGAGCGCCACAAGGCGGCCCTGGCCTTCAACGAGATGGTGAAGAACGGCGAACTCAAGGCCCCCATCGTGATCGGCCGCGACCACCTGGACTGCGGCTCGGTGGCCAGCCCCAACCGCGAGACCGAATCCATGAAGGACGGCACGGACGCCGTCAGCGACTGGCCGCTGCTCAACGCCCTGCTCAACACCGCAGGCGGCGCCACCTGGGTCAGCCTGCACCACGGCGGCGGCGTGGGCATGGGCTACTCCCAGCATGCGGGCGTGGTCATCGTGGCCGATGGCACGGACGAGGCCGCCGCCCGCCTGGGCCGCGTGCTCTGGAACGATCCGGCCACCGGCGTCATGCGCCATGCGGATGCGGGCTACGACATTGCCGTGGCTGCGGCCAAGCGCCATCAGCTGAACCTGCCCATGGTCAAGTGAGCCGCTTGCAGGACACCACGGCCATGCAGCGTTTCGACCTGAACCAGATCGCCGCCAGCCCCTGGAAGAACGGGGGCGGCAGCACGCGCGAGATCGCCTGCTGGCCGCCCGGGGCGGGCATGGAGGCTTTCGGCTGGCGCATCAGCGTGGCCACCATTGACCAGCCCGGCCCGTTCTCGGCCTTTGCGGGCGTGGACCGGCAGATCATGCTGCTCGATGGCGACGGCGTGCACCTGCGCGGCGAAGGCATCGACCATGTGCTGGACGCGCGCTGGCAGCCGTTTGCCTTCTCCGGCGATGTGGCGCTGGGCTGCTCGCTGCTGGGCGGCACTTCCACCGACTTCAACGTGATGGCGCGGCGCGGCCGGTGGCGGGCGCAGGTTCAGGTGCTGGACAGCGCTGCCGACGCCGGCCGCGCCGACGCCGGCCTGTGCATGGTGCTGCAGGGCAACTGGCAGGCGGATGGCGCTGCGCTCATCCCCGGCCAGGGCCTGTGGTGGAGCGCGCAGCAGCCCGACCCGCAGCATCTGGTGCCGCAGACCGACGACGCGCGGCTGGTGCAGGTGCTGCTGCAAGCCTGCTGACGACCCACGACATCCAAGGAATCCCCCCCATGACCGAGCCCCACGCACCCGCTTCTGCATCCGCTTGCGCACTCGCTCCATCCTCTTCGGCCGACGGCTGCTGGCAGAACCTGCGCCTGGCGCCTGACATGTTCGAGGCCGGCCAGGCCGTGGGTGACGGGGAGGATGCCTGCATCGTGGTGCAGCAGGGCCGCGTGGCCTGGGTGGGGCCGCAGCAGGCCCTGCCGCCCGCATATGCGTCCCTGCCGCGCCATGACGGCCAGGGCATGCTGGCCACGCCGGGCCTGGTCGATTGCCACACCCACCTGGTCTATGGCGGCGAGCGCGCCAACGAATTCGCCATGCGCCTGGACGGCGCCAGCTACGAGGAAGTGGCACGCGCCGGCGGCGGCATCGTCTCCAGCGTGCGTGCCACGCGCGAGGCCAGCGAGGACGAGCTGTTCGCCCAGGCCCTGCCGCGCCTGCAGCAGCTGCTGGACGAGGGCGTCTGCGCCATCGAGATCAAGTCGGGCTACGGCCTGGCGCTGGAGCACGAGCGCAAGCAGCTGCGCGTGGCCCGGCGCCTGGGCCAGGCCCTGGGCGTGACCGTGCGCACCACCTTCCTGGGCGCGCATGCGCTGCCGCCCGAGTACGCAGGGCGCAGCCAGGACTACATCGACCTCGTCGCCGGCACCATGCTGCCCGCGCTGGCGGCCGAGGGCCTGGTCGATGCGGTCGATGTGTTCTGCGAGCGCATCGCCTTCTCGCTGGCCGAGACCGAGCAGGTCTTCCAGGCCGCACGCCGCCTGGGCCTGCCCGTCAAGCTGCATGCCGAGCAGCTGTCGAACATGGAGGGGGCGGCCCTCGCGGCCCGCTATGGCGCGCTGTCGTGCGACCACATCGAGCACCTGTCCGAATCCGGCATTGCCGCCATGCGCGGCGCGGGTTCCGTGGCCGTGCTGCTGCCCGGCGCCTACTACACGCTGCGCGACACCCACATGCCGCCCATCGCGGGCCTGCGCGCCGCGGGCGTTCCCATGGCCGTCTCTACCGATCACAATCCGGGCACCTCCCCCTGCCTGAGCCTTTTGCTCATGGCCAACATGGCCTGCACCCTGTTCCGGCTCACCGTGCCCGAGGCCCTGGCGGGCATCACCCGCCATGCCGCGCGAGCCCTGGGCCTGCAGGACGAGCATGGCCTGATCGCGGCCGGCCGTCCCGCCCACTTCGTGCTCTGGCCCGTGCGCCATGCGGCCGAGCTGGCCTACTGGTTCGGCAACCGGCCGGACTGCACCATCGTGCGCCAGGGCCGCATCGTGCGGACCCGCAGGCAGGGGAGCCACTGAAAGCCTGCTCATGTCCCATGCACTGTTTCTCGATGAATTGATTTCCACCCTGGGCGCCGAAGTGGCGCAGCGCGGCGACGATGTGCCTGCGCGCTACCACACCGACTGGAGCGGCACGCCGCCCCAGCGCCCGCTGGCCCTGGTGCGCCCGCGCAGCACCGACGAGGTCAGCGCGCTCATGCGCCTGTGCACGGCCCACCGCGTGCCTGTCGTGCCCCAGGGCGGGCTCACGGGCCTGGCCGGCGCGGCCGTGCCCGTGCCGGGTGCCGTGGCCGTCTCCATGGAGCGAATGAACGCCATCGAGGACGTGAACGCGCGCACCGCGCTGATGACCGTGCAGGCCGGCGCCACGCTGCAGGCCGTGCAGGAGGCGGCCGTGGCCGCAGGCATGGTCTTTGGCGTGGACCTGGGCGCGCGCGGCAGCTGCCAGATCGGCGGCAACGTGGCCACCAATGCGGGCGGCAACGGCGTGCTGCAGCACGGCATGATGCGCGAGCAGGTGCTGGGCCTGGAGGTGGTGCTGGCCGACGGCACGGTGCTGCCCATGCTGCGCCCCATGCTCAAGAACAACACGGGCTACGACCTCAAGCAGTTCTTCATCGGCTCGGAGGGCACGCTGGGCATCGTCACGCGCGTGCTGCTGCGCCTGCGCCCCGCGCCCCAGGCCCGCGCCACGGCCCTGGTGGCCGTGCCGGACTTCGATGCGGCGCTGTCCGTGCTCTCGCGCATGCAATCGCGCTTTGGCAACGGCGTGGCGGCCTTCGAGCTGATGTGGGACAGCTTCATCCAGGCCTCCATCCGCTGGCAGAAGCTGCAGCCGCCCTTTGGCCAGGCGCATGCGCTGCTGGCCCTGATCGATGTGGACGGCAAGGACGAGGCCACGCTGCGCGCCGACGTGGAAGAGGCCCTGGGCGAGGCCATGGAGGCCGGCGAGGTGGCCGATGCCGTCATCGCCCAGTCCGTGGCACAGGCGCGCCAGCTGTGGAAGCTGCGCGAGGCGCCGGCCGAGCTCAACACGAACATGCATCCGCCCGTCAACTTCGACGTCAGCCTGCCCCAGGCCGACATCGGCCGCTTCGCCGATGCCTGCCGCGCCGCGTTCGAGGCGCGCTGGCCCGGCCACCACTCGCTGTTCTTCGGCCATGTGGGCGACGGCAACCTGCATGTCTCGGTGGACGGTGCCACCGCCAACGGTGATTGCGATGGCGTCGAGGCCGCGCTGTACCACCTGGTCGGCGAGTTCGGCGGCAGCGTCTCGGCCGAGCACGGCATCGGCCTGCACAAGAAGCCCTATCTCGGCGCCAGCCGCACGCCGGCCGAACTGGCCGTGATGCGCGCCATCAAGCAGGCGCTGGACCCCCTGCATCTGTTCAACCCCGGCAAGGTATTCGACCTATGAACGCTCCCGCCATCCACGCGATCCACACCCTGGCACGCCCCGAAGTGCCGCCGCTGCCGCCGTACAACGCAGGCCTGTCCTCCGAGGCCGTGCGGGCGCGCTACGGCGTCACCGAGATCGCGCGGCTGGCGAGCAACGAGAACCCCTTTGGCGCCAGCCCTGCCGTGGCCCGCGCCCTGGCCGACCTGGCCCTGCATGTGGGCACCTATCCCGATGCGCAATGCACGGCGCTGCGCGCGGCCATCGCGGCGCGCACCGGCGTGCCGGCCGAGGCCATTGCCGTGGGCAACGGCTCCGAGGACATCCTGCAGATGCTGTGCCAGGCGTTTCTCTCGCCCGGCGACCGCGTGCTCACCCAGCGCCCGGCCTTCGGCCTGCACGAGATCTACCCGCGCATGATGGGCGCCCGCGTCGAGCTGCTGGAGCTGACGCCCGCGCTGGACTTCGATGTCGCTGCCTGGTGCCAGGCGCTGGCGCGCGGCCCCAAGATCGCCATGCTGGCCAATCCCTCCAATCCCGTGGGCTGCATGTTCAGCGCCGGGGATTTCGCGCGCCTGCTGGACGCCACGCCGCCGCAGACCCTGCTGGTGGTGGACGAGGCCTACTACGAGTACGCCCTGCGCGCCGACGGCTACCCCGACGTGCTGGCCCTGCTGCGCGACCGTGCCATGCCCTGGATCGTGCTGCGCACCTTCTCCAAGGCCTGGGGCCTGGCAGGCCTGCGCGTGGGCTATGGCCTGGCCAGCGACGCGGCCCTGGTGCAACTGCTGGACCGCGTGCGCACGCCCTTCAACGTCAACCAGGCGGCCCAGGCGGCGGCGCTGGCGGCCTGGGGCGATGAGGGCTTCATGCAGCGCGGCGTGGCCGAGACCGTGCGCCTGCGCGATGTGCTGGCGCAGCGGCTGGCCGCCCTGCCTGCACTGCCCGCAATTCGGATGGCGCCTTCGGCCGCCAACTTCCTGTTCATCGACATCGGCCGTCCCAACGGCCCCGTGAACGAGGCGCTGCTGGCCCGGGGCATCATCACCAAGCCCTGGAAGGAGCCGGGCTTCGAGCACTTCATCCGCGTCTCTGTGGGCACGGAGGCCGACAACGCGCGCTTCGTCCGCGCGCTGGCCGACATCCTGGAGGCTGTGCAATGAGCGGCATCGACCCGACACACGACAGCTGCACGCTGTTCGCCGAGCACGCGCTGCTGCCCACGGGCTGGGCGCGCAATGTGCTGCTGCGCTGGGATGGCGCAGGGCGCCTGCTGGCCGTGCAGGCCGACGCCCCGCCCGGCAGCGCGCCGCGCGCGCCCGGCCCCGTGCTGCCCGGCATGCCCAACCTGCACTCGCATGCCTTCCAGCGCGCCTTTGCGGGCCTGACCGAATACCGCGCCGAGGCCCAGGACAGCTTCTGGAGCTGGCGCGACCTCATGTACCGCTTTGCCGCGCGCATCACGCCCGAGTCGCTGGAGGCCATCGCCACCTGGCTGTACGTGGAGATGCTGGAGGCCGGCTACACCTCGGTCTGCGAATTCCACTACGTGCACCACGACCGGGATGGCCGGCCCTATGCCGACGACGCCACGCTGTCCCTGGCCCTGCTGCGCGCCGCGCGCAAGGCCGGCATGGGCATCACCCTGCTGCCCGTGCTCTACCAGACCAGCGGCTTTGGCGGCAAGCCGCCGCGCGCCGACCAGGCGCGCTTCATCCGCAGCACCGACAACATGCTGGCCTTGCTGCAGCGCCTGCTGCCCGAGGCCCGTGACCAGGGTGCGGCCCTGGGCTTGGCGCCGCACTCGCTGCGCGCCGTGCCGCCCGACAGCCTGCGCGTGGCCGTGGAGGGCCTGACGGCGCTGGACGCGCGCGCGCCCGTCCACATCCACATTGCCGAACAGACCCAGGAGGTGGACGACTGCCTGGCCTGGAGCGGCCAGCGCCCCGTGCAATGGCTGCTGGAGCATGCCCCCGTGGACGCACGCTGGTGCCTGGTCCACGCCACCCACATGACGCCCGGTGAATACGCGGGCGCCGCGCGCAGCGGCGCCGTGGCCGGCATCTGCCCCACCACCGAGGCCAACCTGGGCGATGGCATCTTCGACATGCCGCAATGGCTGGGCCACGGCGGCGCCTGGGGCGTGGGCTCGGACAGCCATGCCTGCGTCAACGCTGCCGAGGAACTGCTGATGCTCGAATACAGCCAGCGCCTGTCGCTGCGCCAGCGCAACGTGCTGGCCGGCCCCGACCCGCAGGTGGGCACCGCGCTGTGGACCGCCGCCGTGCAGGGCGGCGCCCAGGCCGCAGGCCGCTCCGTGGCCGGGCTGGCTGTGGGCCAGCAGGCCGACTTCCTGGCGCTGGACGCAGGCCATGTGGCACTGGCCGGCCTGCCGGTGCAGGCCATGGTCTCGGCCCATGTCTTTGGCAGCCACCGCAGCAGCGCCCTGCACAGCCTGTGGGTGGGCGGCGAGCGCCGCGTGCAGGCTGGACGGCATGCGCTGCACGAGGCGGCAGCCCATGGCTTTGTCGCGGCGCGCGCGGCCACCCTGCAATCCTGAGGCCCATGCATGCCATGGGTTCGCACAACCCGCCAGAACCGCTACAGAATCACACCATGACCGATACCGCTCCCCCTCCATTCGTCTTCCACCAGGGCACGGCGCCGCTGCTGATCTCCATGCCGCATGCGGGCACCCATGTGCCTCCCGACATCGCCGCGCGCCTGACCGAGGAAGCCCGCCACGTGCCCGACACCGACTGGCACCTGCCGCGCCTGTACGAGTTCGCCAAGGCCATGGGCGCCTCCATCCTGGTGGCCACGCATTCGCGCTATGTGGTGGACCTGAACCGTCCGCCCGATGGCGCCAGCCTCTACCCGGGCCAGAGCGTCACCGGCCTGTGCCCCGTGGACACCTTCGACGACACGCCGCTGTACGCCGACCCGGCCGATGTGCCCGCAGACGCCGAAATCGCCGCGCGCCGCGAAGCCATCTGGGGCCCGTACCACGCACAGCTGCGCGCCGAACTGGACCGCCTCAAGGCCGTGCACGGCACCGTGGCGCTGTGGGACGCGCACTCCATCCGCTCGGTGCTGCCGCGTTTCTTCGAAGGCAAGCTGCCCGACCTGAACCTGGGAACCGGCAAGGGCACGAGCTGCGCGCTGGAGCTGGCCGAGCATCTGCTGGCCATTGCGCAGACCGCGCCGGGCCACACCGCCATACTCAACGGCCGCTTCACGGGCGGCTACATCACGCGCCACTACGGCCAGCCCGAGGCCGGCATCCACGCCGTGCAGCTGGAGATGACGCAGTGCAGCTACATGCAGGAAGCCCTGCCCTTCGACTACCTGCCCGAGCGCGCCGAACAGATCCAGCCCACGCTGCAGCGCATGCTGCAGGCGGTGCTGGACTTCGTCACGACACGGCGCGTGTCCTGATCAGCCTTCGTCGTGGCAGTGGCCCGGGCAGGTCCCGCCCATGGCCACGGGCGGCGGGTCGCCCAGCCAGCGGCGCGGCCCCGGGCCGTTCTGTGCGCACAGGTCGCCGGGGTTGTGCAGCACGCAGTGGCGCAGTGACAGGCAACCGCAGCCAATGCACTGGTCCAGGCTCTCGCTGAGCCGCTGCAGCTCGCCTATGCGGTCGTCCAGCCGCTGCTTCCAGACCCGCGACATCTTCTGCCAGTCCCCGCCCGTGGGGACATGGCGGCTGGGCAGCTTGGCCAGCTGCTCGGCGATCTCCTCCAGCGTGAAGCCGATGCGCTGGGCGAACACCACGAAGGCGATGCGCCGCAGCGACGAGCGGTGGTAGCGCCGGTGGCCGCTGGCGCTGCGCACGGACTCGATCAGGTTCAGCGACTCGTAAAAGCGCAGCGCCGAGGCCTTGACCCCGCTGCGCTGCGCCACATCGCCGATGCTGAGCAGCGGATCATCCTCGGTTTTCATGGTGGCTTTCCTTTGTGGCTTGACTTCAAGTTCACTTGAACTCGAAGAATGCGGCCATTCTGAGCGAAAGCGCAGGAACAGGGCAACCGGGTCTGTACCGCCCATGCGAGCGTCCTGGCTGGACTGCGAAATTCTTTGGCTGAGTGCTGCAATGACGCAGCTGCCGTTCATTCATACAGTAATGGGTCTCATTTGTATTGAATGGCATCGGCCGGAGGTTTCCATGTACATCGACAGCAGCAGCTTTCCCCTGGTCCGCATGGGCTACGAGCGCGACAAGGCCGTGCCCGTGGACCGCTTGCTGGAGGACTTCTCGGCCCTGCTGGCCCGCGGCCAGGCCTTTGTCTTCTTCAGCGACGGCGACATGTCCCAGGAGGAGCGCTCGCCCGAGGAGCGCAAGCAGGTCGTGCTGTGGATGAAGGCCCGCCGCCCCGAGCTCAAAAGCCTGGTGCGCGCCCTGGTCCATGCCGAGCCCGATGCGCACAAGCGCGCCGAGGCCGAGGCCTTCGCACAGATGTTCGGCAAGGCCTGGGGCTATCCCATGCTGCTGGTGGCCTCCCCCGAGGAGGCGCAGCAGCGTGCACGGGAGCTGCTCGGGTCCGATTGATGACCGATTGACATGAACTGAGAGAAACACCATGAATGCCGTGGATTCCGCCCTGCTCAAAGTCCTGCCCGAGAGATGGGACCCCGATCATGTGGACCGTCCCGTGATCGTCCTGCCCATGCGGTCGGGCCCCGGCGACTGGGGGATGAACTTCCATGCCCACCGCAAGAGCCAGCTCATGGTCACCCATGCGGGGCTGATCACGCTGGAGACCGATGCGGGCGTCTGCGTGGTGCCGCCGCGCAGCGCCGCCTGGATTCCGGGCGGCACGCTGCACCGCGTCAGCTGCAGCGGTGCGGCCAGCGGCTACGTGGTCTTTGTCGAGGCAGGGGCCGTGCGCCCCGTGCCCGGACCCTGCCATGCGCTGGCCGTCTCGCCCTTTCTCAGTGCGCTGCTGGACCGCGTGCAGGGCCTGCCGCAGGACTACGAGCCCGACAGCGGCGATGGCCGGCTCATGCAGGTGCTGCTCGACGAGATCCAGGCGGCGCAGCCCGAAGGACTGCACCTGCCCCTGCCGCACGACCGGCGCCTGCGCCGCATGACCAACGCCCTGTGCGAGCAGCCGCAGCTGCAGGCACGGCTGGCCGACTGGGCCCAGCGCATCGGCATGAGCGAGCGCAGCATGACGCGGCTGTTCCTGGCCGAGACCGGGCTTACGGTCAACCAGTGGCGCCGCCAGCTGCATGTGCTCACCGCACTGCAAAAGCTGTCCGAGGGACTGCGCATACAGACCGTGGCAGATGCCCTGGGCTACGAGAGCGCACCCGCCTTCGTGACCATGTTCCGCAAGGCGGTGGGCACCTCGCCGCGCCGCTTCCTGGCGCTGCGCAGCGCACCCGTGGCGGGCGGCGGCGCAGGCCTCTGAGGCCTGCGGCGGCCCCGCGAACATCACGACAGCCGCAGCCCCAGGCCCAGCAGCACGGCCACCACCATCGCAGCGGCAAAGACATCCCAGCGCCGTATGCGCCGGTAGCGCAGGAGCAGGACCAGCACGATGCCGATCAGCGTGATCAGGCGCGCCTGGAACACCGTGCCCAGCAAGAAGCAGATCACGATCTGCGTCCAGTAGGTCAGCAGGCCGGGCATCGGCGATGGGCCGGGTGCCTGTGCGTCGGGGCTCGGCGCCTGTGCGGGCTGCTGCTGCGGCGTGTCCACGGCCGGCCGGGCGGCCGCAGCTGCCTGGGCGCGCGCGGCCTCGCGCTCCTGCAGCCGCTGTTCGCGCCGCTGCTGGTCGGTCTTCTCGATCACGGGTGCCGCCGGCTCGGCCGGTTGCCACCACGTCTTGCCGCTGGCCAGCGCAGGCGCCTGCCCGCTGGCGGCCAGACGCCGGAACTGTGCGCTTGCGGGCGGCTGCGCACGCGCCGCCGCGCGGTCCTGCCGGCTGGCCTGCAGCAGGGCATCGTTGGCGCGGTCGATGGGGCTGCGTGTGAGCTGGCGGGCCTGGCCCAGCAGCGGGCCGCCCTGCACGGGGTCGACCTGGTACACGAACTGCGCCAGTCCCAGCAATTGCGAGGGCTGGGCTGCCTGCCCCTGCCAGTGCGCCGGCTTGCCGGCGCTGGCCTGCGTGGCGCGGTGCAGGGCGGCGCGCAGGCGCCTGCGCGTCTCGCGCGATACGCCGGGCTTGTCCGCGTTCACCACCAGCCCGGTGACCTCCTGGCGGCGGCCCTTGCGCATCACGCGCTCCTTGTCGGGGTGGGGCGTGAAGCCTTCGTCGCGCAGTATCCAGCGCACGCGGCCCAGCAGCCGGCCCACGTTGTCGCGCGCGGCCTCGCCCGAGGCGGAGAAGGTCAGGTCGTCCGCATAGCGCGTGTACACAAAGCCCAGCTGCCTGGCCAGGCCCAGCAGGCGGCGGTCCAGGCGGCGGCACAGCAGGTTGGTGAGCATGGGGCTGGTGGGCGCGCCCTGGGGCAGCACGCGCTCGCGCGCCTTGCCGCCGACGAAGAGCTTCTCGCCATCCACCTGCCAGGCCTGGGCGCGGTTTTCGCTGCACAGCAGGGCCAGGAGGGTGGCCATGGCCTCGCCATAGCCCAGATGCCGGAACACGCCCTTGATGCGGCCGAAGGCAATGCTGGGAAAGAAGTCCTTCACATCCAGGTTGATGACCACGTCGTGGCCCGCATGCGGCGCGGCATTGCTCACGATGGAGCGGCCGGCCAGGAAGCCGTGCGCGGCATCGTGCGCGGGCACCTTGGCGAGGATGTTGTCCAGCACCCAGTACTGCGCGCGCTTGAGGCGCGGCATGGGAGCGGAGATCAGCCGCTCGCCGCCGGTCTTCTTGGGCAGGGTGAACGAGTGGTAGTGGTGGGTGCGGGCCACCTCGCGGTGAAAGCCCAGGAAACGCAGCTCGGCCACGGTGATGCCCATGGCATCGGCCAGCTGCGCCGCATCGGCAAGTTCCGGCAGGCCATGCCGGGCCAGCCTTTGCGGGTCGGCCTGCCGGCGTTCCCCGGCAGCAGGCGGTGCCTCACCGGCCTGCGGCCCCTGCAGGGCAGCGGAGACGCCTGGGCCCAGATAGCCCACGTGCGTGGCCCGCTTCGCATGCCAGGCCAGCGCCTTGTCGTGGCGCTCCTGGGCCTGGCGGCGTTTGGTTTCCTCGCGCTGGGCCAGCGCCTTTTGCATGCGCTCCTTGCGCATCTGGCGCAGTGCGCGCTCGGGGTTCTGGCGCACGGCGATCTGCTGGCGCAGCTCGGCCAGCTCGCGCTGCAGCTCGCCTTCGCGCTGGATGTGGGCTGCGGCCAGCTGCGGCTGTCCCTCGCCCTTGGGCCAGAAGCCCAGGCGCTGCATCTCGTCGAGGATGACTTCCTGTTTGCTGGAGGCCTTGATGCGCTCGTAGATCTCGGCGCGTGTGGGTTGCGGCTGGCTCATGCGGCCACCCCGGCAAGGCGGGCCCGGCCGCTGTGCGGTGGGCAAAGAAATGGAGCGACGCGCTTCTCGTCGAAGAGCCCGCAGGGCTCACGGGACGGGAGCTGTTCGCTCGACGCCACCCCGCGACGGTATGCGTGTTTCGCTTGTGGCAAGCCACTCAGGAAAACGCATACCGTCGCTGGGGTGGCACAGTGAAAACGGCGCCCGTGGTGCATGAAACGGCAGTTCACAAGGGTGGCGAAACACCACCCGGATTGCAAGAGCCTGCGCGTCGCTCCGCGTGGCAGTGTAGAGCAATTGAAGCGGTTCACGCGATTTCTCCTTGTCCTGCGGCCTTCATCTGCGGGCCGGTCGGCTGGCGGGCGGCTTCGAGCTGGGGCTGCGCCACCAGGCGCAGCGCAATCATGTGCTCGCAGGGCCCCTGGCGCAGCCGGTACTGCTGGTAGTGGTTGCAGCTGCAGCGCGCATCGGTCAGGCGCTCGTCGGCATCGAGTTCGAGCTGGGTGTCGAACAGGCGCTTGCCGTCGGCGCGCGGGATCTGGCCGGTGATGCGGCTGAACCCGTCCTTGCGGTCGATGCGCGGCGGGGCAATGGCCTTGCCGCGCACCAGGGCCAGCGCCTTGTCTTGCTCTGGATTGGCGGGCTGCAATTGCTGCGCCGTCAGCGGCTCGCGCAGCAGCTCGCGCCAGGCGTAGCGCCCGGCGTCCAGGTCGTAGACCGCACGCCCGGCCTGCATCCAGCGTGTCATGGCCGTGTGCACCTGGGCCGGGGCCAGGCTCGTGGCCTGGGCCAGATCCTGCGCGCCGGCCTGCCAGCACGACTGCAGTTGCCGGCCCACGGTCTGGACATCGGCAGGCGTGACCTCGGCCTGCGGCGCCATCAGGTGAAAGCGTGCGCTGGCGGCCCAGTCGTTGGCGCTCCAGCCCGACAGGCCCAGCGTGACCGTGACCAGGCCCAGCTCGATCACCCAGAAGCTGGGCATGCCGCTGCCCAGCAGGTGCACGCGCACGCGCGTGGCCTGGGAGATCAGCCGCTCCAGCGTGAGCAGGCGGCGGCGCCCCCACAGGCGGATGGTGCCGCCGCCCGTGCCCATGGCATCGCTGACGACGTGCGAGCGCCGGGTGGCCAGGCGCTCCTCCCAGGGCTCGAAGACCACGGTGGGCGGCTGTCCCGGCGCCAGCTCGAAGCGCAGCGCGCGCGGGCCGTGGCGCTCGCGCCGGGCACGCAGACGCGCGCAGATGTTGAACAGGTCCATGGGGTGCAGCTCCAGCACGGTGGCAGGCAGGGCCATGGCGCTGGAGACCTGCACGAAGCCGCGCAGCCAGCTGTCGGGCAGGTCGATCTTTTCCTCGCGCAGCGCGGGGTCGCCGCCCACCTGCACGGCAAAGCCGGCCGGGTCCAGCGTCAGCCGCGTGTCCCGGTAGTTGCGGATCTTCTGGAATTCTTCGTAGAGGCTGGCCGAGTAATCGATGTTGGTCGTGCCGCAGATGCGCTCGCCCGCATGCTCGAAGGCCTCGTGCCGGATGCTGACCGCGCAGTAGCTCGATTCGTCCTGGCTGAAGGCCTCGAACAGCAGCCGGTCCGGGTGCACGGTGATCACGGGGTCCAGCACATACCAGGCATCGCGGTTGGCCACGAACAGCCAGTCGAAGTACTTGCGCTGGGCCTTGTAGAAGGGGGAGAGCACCTGGTTGCGGGTCTCGCGCAGGTCCTTGAGTTCGGCGCTGATTTCCTTGGCGCGCGCCTGGGCGCCGCCGGTGTCGGCCATGAAGGTGGCGAGCATTTGCGCTTCGTGCTCCTGCAGCCATTCGCGGTAGGCCGTCTTGTCGCGGCCGCGCGTGCGCAGGTCGCTGACCACCACGCTGTGCAGCGCGGACAGCCCTTCGCGCACCTGCAGGTAGGCCGGGCCGTCGCGCCGGAGCAGGCCGTCGAAGCGCGTGGGTGGGCGCAGCAGGTCGGGCGCGAAGGAGAAGGCCTGCTCGGCCGCCGTGTCGTTGACCTGCGTGCTGCCGTAGTACTGATAGCGAAATTCCATGTCCGATCGACTCCGTGCCTTGTTGCGGCGCTCA
This sequence comes from Delftia sp. JD2, assembly GCF_001682645.1. Lineage (NCBI taxonomy): Bacteria > Pseudomonadati > Pseudomonadota > Betaproteobacteria > Burkholderiales > Comamonadaceae > Delftia > Delftia sp. JD2. The sequence goes on along the minus strand of NZ_LFJT01000001.1, from coordinate 14,864 downwards.
GGTTGAAGATGGGGCCTGGCCGCGCCGCTCCGCCGCCAGGGGCTGCATGAAGCTTTGCGCCAGCTGGGGATGGCGCTGCACGATGTCGCGCAGCCCGGCCACATAGTCGGGCTGGTCGGCATGGCTGGCGCTGACCACCTGCCGCGCAAAGATGGCCGCCACCACGGCGGCGGTCTCGGGCGCCTGCACCTGGCTGCGCAGGAAATGCAGCACGCGCGTCTTGCTGGCGCGTGCGCGGTGCACCTGGCTGAGCACGGCCAGGAAGTAGGGCTGCAGCTCCTGCAGGCGCGCCGCGCGCTGCGGTGCGGGCTCGTCGGGCAGGGCGAGCAGCCATTGCGTGACGAACAGCTGCACGCTGGTGGCGGGGTGCTGGGCCAGGCGCGTGAGGAAGAGGCTGGCCTCGGGCGCGCTCATGTGCTGCGCGAGCCGCTGGCGGCCCAGGGCCTGCACCCAGGGCTGGGCGTGATCGACCCAGCCGAGCAGCAGCTGCGGCGACAGGGCGCCGTCCGGCAGCCGCTGGCCGAACATCTCGCGTGCGTACTGCTGCGTGTCGGCAAACAGGGCGTCGGCCAGCGGCATCAGCTGTTCGGCCTGCTCGGGCAGGGTCCGGTCCATGGGGGTGAGCTGCGCATCAATGCTCTGGCGGCTCAAGGCGCGCACGTCGGCATCGGCATGCCGGGCCAGCGTGGACCACTGGCGCAGCGTGTAGGCCTGCAGGTCCAGCGCCTTCAGGCCCCAGGCGCCGTAGCGCTGTGCGCCCTTGGCCTGCGCCTGCAGGGCGCGCCAGATGCCCGAGCCATCGCGGGCCGGGGCCACGGCGGCCAGCGGGCCGGTGAGCAGCCGCAGCGCCGCGTCGTGGACGCCTTCGGCCTTTTCCGCGCGGAACAGCACTTCGTGCAGGCGTTCGGCGATCTGGGCATTGCAGCGCGTGTTGTAGAGGGGGGTGCCGGCCAGTCGCTCGACCAGGGGCGCTGCCGCTGCGCGCAAGGCGGCATGCGGCGATACGGCGAATTCGGCCAGCATGGCGGCCTGCTCGCACAGCAGGTCATCGGCCAGGCTGCCCATGAGCCGGATGCCGCAGGCCATGCGCGCAGGTTCCTCGGATTCCAGCAGCCCGCGCAGCGCCGCCGGGGGCAGGGTCCGCAGGCCCTGCGGATGCGCCAGCAGCCAGGTGGTGGCCATCTCCACCAGCGCCGTCACCGAGTGCGCCAGCAGGTGGTGCAGCGGCGGGGCCGGGACGCTGGCGGCCTGCGCAGCCAGCGGGCCGTTGCCATCGAACAGCGCCTGCACAGCATCGCGGATATCGGCCAGCGCGGGGCTTTCGGCATCCAGCGTGGGCAGCGCCGCCAGCAAGGCCAGGGCCACGGCTGCACCATCGGCATAAAACAGCAGGGCCAGGCCCTGGGTGCGCGAGCTGGCAGCCGGTGACAGCAGCAGGGCGGCCACCAGTTCGGCATCGCGCGCGGCGCCTGCGCGGTCACGCGACAGCCAGGCGCCCAGGTAGCTGGCGGCAGGCCCGTCGCCGCATTGCGCAAGCGCCAGCAGCCAGGGCCGGCGTGCCGCATCGTCGGTCAGCGAGACCATGCGCTGCTGGGCGATCTGAAGGCCCAGCGCAGCCGCCGGTGCATAGGTTTTGTGCAGCAGCGGCGCGGTGGCCGCTGCATCGAGGCCGTCCAGAAAGGCCTTCTGGTCCTGCAGGGCGCGCGTGAGCGACCACAGCAGCAGCGTGGACTGCGAACGGCCCACCAGTTGCAGCAGTTGCCCGGGGTGGGCGTCCCACATGGCCGAAAGCCCTTCCACGCGCTGCGCAGGCAGCTGCTGCAGGTCCAGCGGCTCGTCGGTGTACCAGGTGTGGGCGCGGGCCGAGGCATGCAGTTGCGGCCAGCGCGGCAGCAGCAGCCGGGCGGCGAGCAGCCAGCGCGATTCGGGCAGGCGGCCGGAGCGCGAGGCAGGCTGGCCCGCGCAGCAGCGGTCCATGGCCTGGAGCAGGGCTGCGGCATGGGCGGCGCTTTCGCTGTGGTCGGCCGAGGCCATGCGCCGCAGCTGGCGCCAGCCGCGCAGGCGCAGGTACAGCGAGGTGTCGCGGCTGAAGACGGCACCCTCGTCGCGCGGGCCATCGAAGCGCGCATGCAGCACGGCCAGCAGGGCGTGGTCGCGCCGCCACTCGGCACGCTTGTGGATGCGCCGCAGGGCCGGCCACCAGGCGCGCGTGAAAGGGATGCGCTCCATCCAGGCCAGCAGCTGCTGGTGGACGGCGCCGTCGTGCGCGCCCAGCGCATCGGCCGCCAGCAGCGCCTGTGGCCCAAGGGCCTGGAAGAAGGCCTGTTCGGCCTGCGGTCCGTCCTCTTTCGGGCCGTTTTCCTGCGGGGGGATCCCGGCCCACTGCGCCTGGTACTCCTGCAGCGCCGCCTGGCGTTCCTGCGGCGCGAGCAGGGCCAGCCAGGCCTGGTGTGCCAGATCGCGCGTGGCCTCGCTGGTGCCGCGTTGCGAGAGCGCCTGCAGGGCCACCGCCGCGCCGCCATCGCCCAGGCGCCCGATGAGGTAGGCCAGGCAGTAGTCGAGCAGATCGTCCCCCGTGCCCAGCAGTGCCACCAGGCGTGGAACCTGGGCATGCAGCAGGCGCTGGGCGGCGCCGCCGCGCGCGGGGTCCGCATACTCGGCCAGCCGCCACACCAGCCGGGCCTGCTGGCCCGAGGGCATCAGCCGCCAGGCGCTGCCGTCCAGGCGTTTGCACAGGGCGGAAATGGCGCCGGCCTGCAGGGCCGACTCCGGCAGGCCTGGCGGCACCGTGGCCTGTCCCGGGGCCGGGCCGGGGGAGGGCGCCGGGCCTGCTTCAGCATCCAGCTCCGCAAAGCCCTCATGGGACTGCAGCACATCGCCCGCGCCCAGGCGCTGGCGCAGGTAGGCCAGCGCGCGCTGGCGTGCAGGCTCCAGCGCCTGGGGCAAGGGGGTGAGCGTGCTGTCATCGACCTGCGCGACGACGCCGGCCTTCAATTGCGTGACCTGCAAGGTCACGACATGGCGCGCTGCGGTGGCCGTGGTGTCGCCGCCCGGCATCTCCAGGGCCAGCACCCTCACGGTGCTGATGCGTTCGTTGCGTCCCTGTGGCCGGGACAGTGTGGCGTGAGCAAGCAGATTCATGCGGCAGGCATCCAGTGCTTTTCCATGGAGGGTGTCGGCGTTCGTCGGCGTTCGTCGGCGTTTTTGGCGGTACCTGGCGGTTCCTGGTGATACCTGGCCGCCACCCTGGGTCAGATGGCCTTGCAGTGTAGTGGTGGCGTCCTGCAGGTGCGGCAACGCGCGTGTGTCCGTCTGTGCGCGCCTGTCCAGGTCTTCTCAGGTCGTTCCTGGTCAATTGCCGCTGCGCTTGTCCGATCCGGCCAGCAATGTCCCGGGTAAACCGTCCTCAATTTTCGTGGTGTCTTTGCGCGCGGATCTTGACTTCAAGTTCACTTGAACTTGAAGAATGCAACCCATTGTGAGCAACCGCCTGGAAGGCCTCCAGAGCCTGCGGTCCCGCCCCTTTTTCCGGCCCCGCCGCAGCCCCGGCAGCAGGGCCTTGCCCATCCCCCTCAAGGAGAGTCGATCCATGCCCGTTCTTCCACCGCCGCCGTTGCGGCGTGCCCTGTTTGGAGGCGCCCTGGCGGCGCTGGCCCTGCTTGCCGGCTGCCGACCGCAGGCCGTGGGCGATGCCCACGCCAGCGACGGCCCGCCGCCTGCGCCCGAGGTGCTGGTGAGCGAGGTCGTGCCGGCCAGCGTGCGCGTCTGGGACGAGTTCAACGGCCGCATCGATGCCGTGGAGTCGGTCCAACTGCGCCCGCGCGTGTCGGGCTATATCGAGCGCATTGCCTTCAGCGAGGGGCAGGAGGTCAGGAAGGGCCAGTTGCTGTTCGTGATCGACCAGCGGCCCTACCGCGCCGCCCTGGCCCGCGCCGAGGCCGAGCTGGAGCGCACGCGCGCAGGCGCCGCGCTGGCCCGCACCCAGGACCAGCGTGCCCGCCAGCTGGTGGCCGAGCATGCCGTCTCGCGCGAGGAGGCCGATACGCGCGCCGGCGCCCTGGCCCAGAGCGCCGCCCAGGTGCGCGCCGCCGAGGCCGCGCTGGCGGCAGCCCGGCTCAACCTGGATTTCACCGAGGTGCGCGCGCCGGTCTCCGGCCGCGCGGGCCGCGCCCTGCTCACCGTGGGCAACCTGGCCCAGGCCGACCAGAGCGTGCTGACCACCGTGGTTTCGCAGGACCCGGTGTATGTCTACTTCGATGCGGATGAGCACAGCTTCCTGCGGCAGCAGCAGGCCGCCAAGGACACCAAGGGGCGGCCCGGCGTGCAGCGGCCCGTGCGTGTGGGGCTGGCCGGCGACGAAGGCTTTCCGCATGCGGGCAGCCTGGATTTCACCGACAACCAGCTCAACGCGGGCACGGGCACGGTGCGCATGCGCGCCCGCCTGCCCAATCCCGACCGCATGCTGACGCCGGGCCTGTTCGCGCGCGTGCAACTGCAAGACGCGCAGGGCGTGGGCGGCGAGCGGCAGACGCTGCTGATCGACGACAAGGCCGTGCTCACCGACCAGGACCGCAAGTACGTCTATGTGGTGGGCGAGGGCAACAAGGCCGAGCGCCGTGACCTGGAGCTGGGCCGCATGGTCGATGGCCGGCGCGTGGTGGACAAGGGGCTGGCGGCGGGCGACAGGCTCGTGGTCGGCGGGCTGCAGCGCATCTACTACCCCGGCATGCCCATCAGCCCCAAGCCTGCGCCCGGCGATGGGCAGGCGGCGGTGGCCAAGGCGCCGGCCGTGGCCGCGCAGTGAACCGGGAAGCACCATGGACTTCTCCAAATTCTTCATAGACCGGCCGATCTTCGCGGTCGTGCTCTCCATCATCCTGTTCGCCGTGGGGCTGGTCGCGATTCCGCAGCTGCCCGTGGGCGAGTATCCCGAGGTCGTGCCGCCCAGCGTGGTGGTGCGCGCCACCTATCCGGGCGCCAATCCCAAGGAGGTCGCCGAGTCGGTGGCCGTGCCGCTGGAGGAGGCCATCAACGGCGTCGAAGGCCTGATGTACATGAAGTCGGTCGCGGCGTCCGACGGCAGCCTGCAGGTGGTCTCCACCTTCCGCCCCGACGTCGATCCCGACACGGCCGCCGTGCGCGTGCAAAACCGCGTCAGCCAGGCCCAGAGCCGTCTGCCCGAGGAGGTGCGCCAGTTCGGCGTGACCACGCAAAAGCAGTCGTCCACGCCGCTGATGTACGTGGGCCTGGTGTCGCAGGACGGCCAGCATGACGCGCTGTACCTGCGCAACTACGTCACGCTCAAGATCAAGGACGTGCTGGCGCGCATTCCGGGCATTGGCGACGTGGGCATCTACGGCGCGGGCGACTACGCCATGCGCGTGTGGCTGGACCCGGACAAGGTGGCCGCGCGCCAGCTCACGGCGCCCGAGGTGATTGCCGCCATCCGCGAGCAGAACATCCAGGTCTCGGCCGGGCAATTGGGCGCGCAGCCCAGTCCGCAGAGCGCGGACAAGCTGCTGTCCATCAACGTGCGCGGGCGGCTGAAGACGCCCGAGGAATTCGGCAGCATCGTGCTCAAGGGCGGTGCGGACGGCCAGGTCGTGCGCCTGGCCGACGTGGCGCGCATCGAGCTGGGCGCCAGCGACTACACGCTGCGCTCGTGGAGCGACAAGAAGAACATGGCGGCCGTGGGCATCTTCCTGTCGCCCGGCGCCAATGCGCTGGGCGTGGCCGAGCAGGTCTACGCGGCCATGGACAAGCTCTCGCAGGACTTGCCCGAGGGCGTGGCCTTCGAGACGGTCTGGGACCCCACGGTCTTCGTGCGCGACTCCATCAAGGCGGTGCAGAGCACGCTGATCGAGGCCGTCATCCTCGTGGTGCTGGTGGTCATCGTCTTCCTGCAGACCTGGCGCGCCTCCATCATTCCGCTGCTGGCCGTGCCCGTGTCCATCGTCGGCACCTTCGCGGGGCTGTACCTGCTGGGCTACTCCATCAACACGCTGACCCTGTTCGGCCTGGTGCTGGCCATCGGCATCGTGGTGGACGACGCCATCGTCGTGGTGGAGAACGTGGAGCGCTACATCGAGGAAGGGCACACGCCCCTGGAGGCGGCCCACCTGGCGATGAAGGAGGTCTCGGGCCCCATCATCGCCATCGCCCTGGTGCTGTGCGCGGTCTTCGTGCCCATGGCCTTTCTCAGCGGCGTGACGGGGCAGTTCTACAAGCAGTTCGCCGTGACGATTGCCATCTCCACGGTGATCTCGGCCATCAACTCGCTGACGCTGTCGCCCGCGCTGGCGGCCAAGCTGCTGCAGCCGCGCGGCGCGCCGCGCGATCCGCTGGCGCGCGGGCTGGACCGCAGCCTGGGCTGGCTCTTCCGGCCCTTCAACCGCTTCTTCGACCGCAGCGCCCACGGCTACCAGAACTCGGTGGGGCATTCGCTGCGCCGCCGGGGCCTGGTGTTCGCGGTCTATGCGGCGCTGCTGGCGGGCACGGCCGTGCTGTTCCAGGCCGTGCCGGGCGGCTTCATCCCGCTGCAGGACAAGCTGTACCTGTTCGGCGGCGCCAAGCTGCCCGAGGGGGCTTCGCTGAACCGCACGGATGCGGTCACGCGCCAGATGGTCGATGCCGCCAAAAGCGTGGAAGGCGTGGACATGGTCGCCGCCTTCGCGGGCTTCAACGCGCTGCAGTCCACGACCACGCCCAACCTGACCAGCGCCTACATCATGCTCAAGCCCTTCGGCGAGCGCACGCGCAGCGCCGAGGCCATCAATGCCGAGCTGGGCGCCAAGTTCTCGCAGATCGAAGGCGGCTTCGCCTATGCGCTGATGCCCCCGCCCATCCAGGGCCTGGGCAACGGCTCGGGCTACTCGCTGTTCCTGCAGGACCGCGCGGGCCTGGGCTACGCGGCGCTGCAGCAGGCGCTGCAGGCCTTCCAGGCCGAGATCGCCAAAACACCGGGCATGACCTACCCGGTCAGCAGCTACCAGTCCAACATCCCGCAGCTGGAAGTCAAGGTGGACCGCACCAAGGCCAAGGCCCAGGGTGTGGCGCTGACCGACCTGTTCCAGACGCTGCAGGCCTACCTGGGATCGGTCTACGTCAATGACTTCAACGCCTTCGGCCGCGTCTGGCGCGTGATGCTGCAGGCCGACGCGGACCACCGCCAGACCGTGGAGGACATCGCCAGTCTGCGCACGCGCAATGCACGCGGCGAGATGGTGCCCATAGGCTCCATGGTCACCGTGGTGCCCAGCTTCGGCCCCGACCCGGTGCTGCGCTACAACGGCTTCCCGGCGGCCGATCTGATCGGCGACTCCGACCCGCGCGTGCTGTCCTCGGGCGAGGTGCTGGCCAAGCTCCAGGAGATCGCGCAGCGCACGCTGCCGCGCGGCATCGAGCTGGCCTGGACCGACCTGAGCTACCAGCAGGTGGAGCAGAGCAACGCCGCGGCCGTGGTCTTCGCCATTGCCGTGATGCTGGTCTTCCTGGTGCTGGCCGCGCTCTACGAAAGCTGGACGCTGCCGCTGGCCGTGATCCTCATCGTGCCCGTGTGCATCTGCGCGGCGCTGTTCGGCGTCTGGCTGGCCGGCGGCGACAACAACGTCTTCGTGCAGGTGGGACTGGTGGTGCTGATGGGGCTGGCCTGCAAGAACGCCATCCTGATCGTGGAATTCGCGCGCGAGCTGGAGCTGCGCGGCGTGGGCATCGTCGATGCCGCGCTGCAGGCCTGTCGCCTGCGGCTGCGGCCCATCGTCATGACCTCGATCGCCTTCATCGCGGGGGCCGTGCCCCTGCTCATCGGTGGCGGCGCGGGCAGCGAGGTGCGCGCGGCCACGGGCGTGACCGTGTTCTCGGGAATGCTGGGCGTGACCCTGTTCGGCCTGTTCCTCACGCCGGTGTTCTACGTCACGCTGCGCCGGCTTTCGGGCCGCGCGCTGACGGGGCATGCGCCTGCGCATTCCACCGGGCCTGCCCAGCCCGCCTCCCTGGAGTCCCCACATGCCTGAGATACGCAAGTCCCTGAGCCGCCACGCGCTGGCGCTGGCATCCGCCGCCCTGGTGGGCGGCTGCGCGGTCGGCCCCGACTTCAAGGCGCCTGCGGCGCCGCGGGCCGCAGCGCAGTTCGCGCGGGCCGAGCCTGCACCGGCCACCCCCCAGGCCGAGCCCGATGCCGCCTTCTGGCGCCAGTTCCAGGACCCGCAACTGACGCAGCTGGTGGAGCGCGCGCTGGGCGACAACCAGGACCTGCAGGTGGCGCTGGCGCGGCTGGACGGTGCCCAGGCGCTGCTGCGCGAAAGCCGCTTCGACCAGCTGCCCACGGTCACGATGTCGGGCCGGGCCACGCAGCAAAAGCTCAGCGAGAGCGAGGCCTTCTATGGCCCGCGCAGCCAGCGCAGCTACACGGCCGGATTGGCCGCCAGCTGGGAGATCGACGTGTTCGGCCGCGTGCGGCGCAGCATCGAGGCGCGGCATGCCGACCTGCGCGCCGATGCGGCCGACCTGGCGGCCCTGCAGGTGGCCATTGCGGCCCAGGTGGCGGGCAGCTATGCCGACCTGCGCGGCTGGCAGCAGCGCCTGGCCTTGGCGCAGGCCAATGCGGCCAACCAGCAGGACACGCTGCGCCTGGTGCAGCTGCGCCTGGCGCACGGCAGCGGCACCGAGTTCGACCTGGCGCGCGCCCAGGCCCAGCTGGAGGCCACGCGCTCGCGCATTCCCGCGCTGCAGGCGCAGATCGCCATGGCGCAGCACCGGCTGGCCGTGCTCACGGGCCAGGTGCCCGAGGCGCTGATCGCCGCGCTGGATGTGCCTGCCGCCCTGCCGCAGCTGCCGCCGGCCATCGACCCCGGCACGCCGGCCGGCCTGCTGCGCCGGCGCCCGGACGTGGCCGTGGCCGAGGCACGGCTGCATGCGGCCACGGCACGCATCGGCGTGGCCACGGCCGACCTGTTCCCGCGCCTGTCGCTGGGCGGGCTGCTGGGCAGCACGGCATTGCACGGCGGCTCGCTGTTCGAGGGCGCCAGCGCCCGCAGCAGCGTGTTCCTGGGCGTGGACTGGTCCTTTCTCGACGTGGGCCGCGTGCGGGCGCGCATCGCGGCCAGCGAGGCCGGCGCCCAGGCCGCGCTGGCCCAGTACCAGCAGACCGTGCTGCTGGCGCTGGAGGACACGGAGAACGCCCTGGTGCGCCTGCAGCGCACGCGCAGCGAAGACGCCCACCTGGCGCAGGCCGCCGAGCAGCGCCAGCGTGCCGAGCAACTGGCGCTGCGCCGCTACCACCTGGGCAGCGTGGGCCTGTACGAAGTGCTGGATGCGCAGCGCGACCTGTATGCGGCCCAGGACGCGGCCGCCGACAGCCGTGCGCGCGGCCTGCGCGCCGCCGTGGCGCTGTACCAGGCCCTGGCCGGTGGCTGGGACGGAAAGCTGCCGCCGGCCTGAGCGTGCGGCGCGCATTGCCACAAGGGACGGCCAGGCGCCGTCCCTTTTTTCTTGTGCTGCGTACCCGGTGAAAACCACGAGGACCAGGGGCTTGCCTCATTCTTTTCTTATCGGATAATTTTCTCATTGGAAAAAAATGGAGCGATGGATGATGGAAAGCCAGGTTCTGGATTTCGCCGTGATCGGTGGCGGCATGGCCGGTGCCTCCGTGGCCTGGCGGCTGGCCGGTGCGGGCGCCTCGGTGCTGGTGCTGGAACGCGAGCCGCAGCCCGGATACCACGCCACGGGCCGCTCGGCCGCCATGTTCATGGAGAGCTACGGCACCGCGCAGATACGCGCGCTGACACGCGCCAGCCGTGGCTTCTACAGCGCGCCGCCCGAAGGTTTTTGCGAGCACGCGCTGCTGCAGCCGCGCAGCGTGCTCTACATAGGAACGGCCGGCCAGGAACCCCAGCTGGACGAGGCCCTGGCCATGTACCGCCGCGACGGCCTGCGCGCCGAGCGCATCGACGCGCGCCAGGCCTGCGCCCTGGTGCCCTGCCTGCAGGAGAGCCTGCTCGTGGGCGCCGTGCATGACCTGGACGCCATGGACATCGACGTGGCCGAACTGCACCAGGGCTTTCTGCGCGGCATGGCGCGTGCCGGTGCGCGGCTGCGCTGCGGCGCCGAACTGTCCGGCGCCGAGCGTGAGGTGGATGGTGATGGCCAGGGCCTGTGGACCCTGGTGCTGCAGGACGGGTCGCAGGTCCGCGCCCGCGCCGTGGTCAATGCCGCAGGCGCCTGGGCCGATGCCGTGGCCCGGCTGTGCGGCGCGCGGCCGCTGGGCATCGAGCCCCGGCGCCGCTCGGCCTTCACCTTTGCCGCACCCGAGGGCGAGGACATCCACGGCTGGCCTGCCGTGATCGGCGTGGACGAGAGCTTCTACTTCAAGCCCGATGCGGGCCAGCTGCTGGGCTCGCCCGCCAATGCCGATCCCGTGCCGCCGCATGATGTGGTGGCCGAGGAGCTGGACGTGGCCATGGGCATAGACCGCATCGAGACACTGACCCGCCTGCGCATACGCCGGCCGCGCCATGTCTGGGCCGGGCTGCGCAGCTTTGCGCCCGACGACGACTTCGTGATCGGCTGGGATGCGCAGCGCGAGGGCTTTTTCTGGCTGGCCGGGCAGGGCGGCTATGGCATACAGACGGCGGCCGGCGCCTCGGCCGCCGCGGCCGCGCTGCTGATGCGCGAGCCGCTGCCCGCCGAGCTGCTGGCCCAAGGCGTCGATGCCCTGCGGCTGAGTCCGGCGCGCTTCGCGGCCTGACCCGTCATCCCTTTTTCACCTTTTCAGCCCCCGCAACACACAACAATCCAAGGAGACAGGCATGGGTGCATTCAAGGAAGTGAGCAGGATTGCCGGCGCCTTCGTCGGCGTCATCGTCGGGGCGGGCTTCGCCTCGGGGCAGGAGATATTGCAGTTCTTCGCGGGCTTTGGCGCCATCGGCCTGGCGGGCTGCCTGGTGGCGGCCCTGGCCTTCGTCTTCCTGTCCATGGCGTTCTCCACCATGGGCCAGCGCCTGCAGGCCGGCTCGCACAAGGAGGTGGTGCAGGCCCTTCTGGGCCGGCATGTGGGCATGGTGTTCGATGTGCTGATCACCTTCTTCCTGTTTGCCATCACCGTGGTCATGCTGGCGGGCGCAGGCTCGCTGCTGCACCAGTGGCTGGGCCTGCCCGAGGTCTGGGGCAGCGTGCTGGCCACCGTCGCCACGGTGCTCATCGTCTGCCTGGACGTGGGCCGGGTGATCGCCTTCATCGGCGCCGTCACGCCGCTGCTGGTGTTCATGACCGTGGTAGTCGCCGGTTACGTGCTGCTGACTCCCCACGGCGACATGGCCGCGCTGGAGGCCGCCGCCGCCTCCCAGCCCCGGGGCGCGGGCCACTGGCTGGTGGCGGCGCTGCTCTATGTCTCCTACAACGTGGTGGCGGGCATGCCCTTCCTGGTGATCATGGGCGGGCAGGCCAGCTCGCGCCGCGTGGCGCTGTGGGGCGGCGTGGCGGGCGGGCTGCTGCTGGGCCTGCTGATGCTGATGATCGCGGCCGCGATGTACTGGCGCATGGACACGCTGGGCGGCCTGTCCATGCCCATGCTGTCGCTGGCCACGCAGATCTCGCCCTGGCTGGGGCACCTGATGTCGCTGGTCATCTTCGGCATGATCCTCAACACGGCCGTGGGCATGCTCTATGCCTTCGTGGCCCGCATCCTGCCGGCCGGCACGCCGCGTTTTCGCTGGGGCACGGGCGTGGCGGGCGTGCTGGCCCTGGGCGGCAGCTTCGCGGGCTTCATCACGCTGGTGGGCATGGTCTACCCGGTCTATGGCTACATCGGCTTCGCCCTCATGGCCTGCGCGCTGGTGGGCTGGCTGCGCATGGGCCGCAGGCAGGCGCCCGGGGCCGGCCTGCGCGGCGCCTGACGGCCGGGCCTGACCCTAGAATCGGGCGGTCGCCAGCCCCGATCGCCCGCTTCATGCCCAGCCCCCGCACCAGATCCAGCCCCAGGTCCAGCCCTCTCCCCACGCCAGACCAGGTCCTCGCCGCCGTGCTGCCGGGCGCCCGCACGGCCGCCGCCATGCCTGCGGGCAAGCACGAAGTGGGCGCCAAGCTGCGCAAGGCGCGCAAGGAGCGCGGCCTGACGCTGCAGCAGGTGGCCGAAAGCAGCGGGCTGGCCGTGTCCACCATCTCCAAGGCCGAGCGCGGCCAGATCGCGCTGAGTTACGAGAAGGTGCTCATGCTGGGCAACGCGCTGGACATCGACATGACGCGGCTGTTCATGGTCGGTGACGCCCAGCAGGCGGCCGGCGACACGCCCACCGTGGTCAAGGACTGCTTCGAGGACGTGCAGCGCTACGAGACCGACCAGTACCTCTACAGCGTGCTGTGCGGCGCCTTCCCGGGCAAGAAGATGCAGCCCCTGGTGGCCGTGATCAATGCGCGCGAGGCCGGGGAATTCTCGGAGACCATCCGCCATGCGGGCCAGGAGTTCGTGATGGTGCTCTCGGGCCGGGTGCGCATCCTGTTCGAGAACGGCGAATCGGTGGAGCTGGGCCGCCACGAGGCCGCATATTTCGACAGCGGCGTGGGCCATGTGTATGTGAGCCTGAGCCGCCAGCCGGCTCAAGTCGTCTCTGTCTGCAGCTGAAATGGTTAGCACCCCCTGAGCGGCTGCGCCGCTTCCCCCTCTCTCGCTACGCGGGAGGGGGACGACACCCTCGGTGCGGGGCGGCGCGGCCGGCATAGGCCCTTCCTCGGTGTCTCTGGCGTGGGGGTGCGCTAGTTTCATAGGTCGCGCCTCTTGTTTGGGGCGCAGACAGGTTTTCTGGGGGAATCCTCGTGCCCGGCACGGCCGCCCCGGAGTTCCTACAATCGCTCCCCATGAGCCTGCCCCAGTACACCCGCGCCAAAGAGCTTCCCGCCATCCTTGCCAAGCGCCTCGTCATTCTTGACGGCGCCATGGGCACCATGATCCAGCGCTTCAAGCTGGGAGAGGCCCAGTACCGGGGCCAGGGCTACACGGGCCCCGGCAGCGTGGGCGACCGCTTCAAGGACTTCCCGCATGACGTCAAGGGCAACAACGAGCTGCTGTCGCTCACCCGCCCCGACGTGATCCGCGACATCCACGACAAGTACCTGGCCGCCGGCGCCGACCTGATCGAGACCAATACCTTCGGCGCGACCACGATTGCGCAGGACGACTACCACATGGCCGATCTGGCGCGCGAGATGAATCTCAAGAGCGCCCAGCTGGCCCGCGCGGCCTGCGACAAGTACAGCACGCCCGGCCATCCGCGCTACGTGGCCGGTGCCCTGGGCCCCACGCCCAAGACGGCCAGCATCAGCCCCGACGTGAACGATCCGGGCGCGCGCAACGTGAATTTCGAGCAGCTGCGCCAGGCCTACCTGGAGCAGACGCTGGCGCTGATCGAGGGCGGCTCCGACGTCATCCTGGTCGAGACCATCTTCGACACGCTCAATGCCAAGGCCGCGCTGTTCGCGGTGGACGAGGCCTTCGAGCAAAGCGGCGAATGCCTGCCCATCATGATCAGCGGCACGGTGACCGATGCCTCGGGCCGCATCCTGTCCGGGCAGACGGTGACGGCCTTCTGGCACAGCGTGCGCCATGCCAACCCGCTGTCCATCGGCCTGAACTGCGCGCTGGGCGCGGCGCTGATGCGCCCCTACGTCCAGGAACTGAACAAGGCCGCGCCCGAGACCTTCATCAGCTGCTACCCCAACGCCGGCCTGCCCAATCCCATGAGCGACACGGGCTTTGACGAAACGCCAGAAGTCACCAGCCGCCTGGTGCACGAATTCGCGTCCGAAGGCCTGGTCAACATCGTGGGCGGCTGCTGCGGCACCACGCCGGACCACATCGGCGCCATCGCCAAGGCCGTGGGCAGCACGCCCACGCGCCGCCTGTTCTACCCGGAATCGGCCTGATGGCCTGGGCGGAGCCTCTGACATGAGTTCGCCGCTGCCAGTGGCGGCGCCTGCCTCCGGCCCGGCCGCTGGCGCGCCGGTGGCGCCACAGGCTCCGTCCGCTGCGGTGGCGCCGGCTTCACCCGCGTCACCCGCATCACCCTCCATTCCCGTCACGCCGCCAGCGGCCACGGCCGTGCGCTGGTCGCCCGAGATGCTGCAAAGCCTGCGCCTGCAGGCCTTCGAGCAATTGGTGGCCCAGCTGGCGCGCCAGGTCCAGTCCAGCCCCGGCGCGCCCGCGCCGCAGTGGCCGGCCAGCGGCGTGTCCGAGGCGCTGGGCCGTTTGCTGGAGGCCTTGCTGGCCCAAGTAGGTACCCAGCAGGGCCAGGCCCTGCAGTTGCTCGCGGCCCAGCCGGGTTCGGCGGCCTTGCTGCAGGCGCTGGCCGCCGGCACGACAGCTGGTGCAGCGGCGTCCGGAGGGCAAGCGCAGCCATCCCAGAGTCCGCAGACGGGAACATCGGCCTCTGCCCAGGCCGGCGCCGCGCCGCAGGCGGCGTCTTCCTCGCCTGCATTGCAGGCCGCAGCCTCCCTGCAGCCCTCTGCTGCCGCAGTGACGCTGGCCGTGGCAGCCGCCAAGGCCAAGGTGGTGGATGCGCTGCTGGCCGGATCGGGGCTGGCGCCGCAGGCCGGTGCCAGCGCGCCTGGAGGTGTTGCAGGCGGCGCAACCCAGACCCTGCCCGCGCTGCAAAGCTGGTGGGTGCAGCAGGGCACGCTGCTGACGCCCCAGGGCGAGCGCGGCTTCACGCTGAGCCTGCAGGTGCCCCAGGCCTGGGCCCAGGCGCAGGGCGCGGCCATGGCGCTGGCGGCCGCATCGGCTTCCGCGCCGGGTGCGGCCCCTTTCACGGCGGCGGCACTGCCTGCGGGCGCTGCGCTGCCCTTGGCGGGCGCGCAGGCCACGGAGCCGGGCCTGC